>NZ_JAQISV010000018.1:0-69004 GCF_048569675.1 Geodermatophilus sp. CPCC 206100 | reverse complement strand
GCGGGCGGGGGGCGGGCGGGCGGCAGCCGCCGCCGCCCCCCCCCCCGGGGGCGGGCCCCCCCCCCCGGCCGTTCCGGGGTCAGTCTTCGCCTGCCGGCCCCCTGCAGGGCCCCGCCACGAGCTCGCGAGTGGTGGGGGGCAGGGGTCCTCTCTCAGGAGAGGCGCTCCAGCACCATCGCCATGCCCATGCCGCCACCGACGCACATCGTCTCCAGGCCGAGGGTCTCGTCCCTCGTCCGCAGGCCGTTGATCAGCGTGCCGGTGATGCGGGCGCCGGTCATGCCGAACGGGTGGCCGACGGCGATCGCGCCGCCGTGCACGTTGAGCCGGTCGATGTCGATGCCGAGGTCGCGGTAGCTCGGGATCACCTGGGCGGCGAAGGCCTCGTTGATCTCGACGAGGTCGATGTCGCCGATGCCCAGGCCGGCCCGCTGCAGCGCCAGCCGGGAGGCGTCGACCGGGCCGTACCCCATGATCTCCGGCGACAGCCCGGTGACCGCGGTGGAGACGATCCGCGCCAGCGGGGTCAGCCCGAGGTCCCGGGCCTTGGTGTCGCTCATGACGACCACCGCGGCGGCGCCGTCGTTGAGCGGGCAGGCGTTGCCGGCGGTGACCCGCCCGTCGGGCCGGAACACCGGCTTGAGCCCGGCGATGCCCTCGAGCGTGGTGCCGGTGCGGGGGCTGTCGTCGGTGCTGACGACGGTGCCGTCGGGCGTGGTGACCGGCGTGATCTCGCGCTCCCAGAACCCGTCGGCGAGCGCCTGCTCGGCCAGGTTCTGGCTGCGGACGGCGAACTCGTCCATGTCCTGCCGGGAGACGTCCTTGAGCAGCGCCAGGTTCTCGGCGGTCTGGCCCATCGCGACGTAGACGTCCGGCAGCTCACCGTTCTGTCGTGGGTCGGTCCACGAGTCCGCGCCGCTCTCGGCGGCCTTGGCTCCCCGTGCCTGCGCGTCCGCGAACACCGGGTTCTGCGTGTCGGGCAGGGAGTCGCTGCTGCCCTTGGCGAAGCGGGACACCATCTCCACGCCGGCGGAGATGAAGACGTCGCCCTCGCCGGCCTTGATGGCGTGCATCGCCATGCGGGTGGTCTGCAGCGACGAGGAGCAGTAGCGGGTGACGGTGGTGCCCGGCAGGTGGTCCATGCCCAGGAGCACGCTCACCACCCGGCCCATGTTGTAGCCCTGCTCGCCGCCGGGCAGGCCGCAGCCGAGGATCAGGTCGTCGATGTCGGTCGGGTCCAGCGCCGGCAACTGGTCCAGCGCGGCCCGCACGATGGTGGCGGTGAGGTCGTCGGGGCGCAGGTCCTTGAGGGAGCCCTTGAACGCGCGGCCGATGGGGGAGCGGGCGGTCGCGACGATGACGGCTTCGGGCATGGTTCCTCCACGATGAGGTCGATCCGACGGGTGACGCCGGACGTCGGGTCGTCCCCGAACCTACTCCGCGGTAGGCCCCCGGGGCGCTCAGCCGACGGGTGCCTCCGCCGCCTGCTCCGCCTGGTCGGGGGTCGGGATCTCCGGCGGACGGCGGCGCCGCAGCCGCACCCACGGGCCCCGCGGACCCGTCTCGGAGCCGCGCACCTCGGTGGCCTGGACCTCCGTGCCGGTGCGGCCGGCGGCCTGGGCGGCGGCCCGGGCGACCGGGCGGACGGTGTCGCGGCGCAGGTTGCGCAGCCCGCGGTCGGCGGCGGCCGGCCAGACGCCGAGCGCGTCGGCGATCGAGGGCAGCAGCACGGCGGCCGCGGCGGCGTAGCCCGCTCCGCTGGGGTGGAACTCGTCGACGCTGAACAGGCCGCGGTCCCGCGCGAACGTCGGCCCGAGCACCGAGCCCAGCGACACGGTCCGCCCGCCGGCCTCGACCACGGCGATCGTCTGCGCCGCGGCCAGCTCCCGGCTCCAGTGCCGCGCCAGGGCCCGCAGCGGCTGGCCGATCGGCCGGATGGTCCCCAGGTCCGGGCAGGTGCCGACGACGACCTGGGCGCCGCCCGCGACGAGCCGGCTCACCGCGGTGGCCAGGTGCCGCACCGAGACCGAGGGCCGGGTGCGGCTGGTGACGTCGTTGGCGCCGATCATGATGAGCGCGACGTCCGGGTGCTCGACCAGCGCCTTGTCGACCTGCTCCTCGAGCTCCCACGACTCCGAGCCGGAGACCGCCAGCCGGACGAGGCGGACCGGTCGCTCGGCCAGCTCGGCCAGCGCCGCCGCCACCAGGACCCCGGGGGTCTCCGCGGCGCGCTCGACGCCGAGGCCCACGGCACTGGAGTCGCCGAGCACGGCCAGGACGAGGGGCTTGCCGCGGCCGCGACCGTAGATGCCGTCGCCCGAGGGCGGCTCGGACTTCGACGTCCGTGCCTCGACCCGGCGCCGCGCCGAGCGGGCCTGCGCCCGGAGGACGGCGACCATCCCGGCGCCGGCCAGGCCGAGCCCGCCCCCGCCGTAGGCGGCCCCCGTCGCCAGCCGCCACGCCCTGCTCGCTCGAGTCACCGCCGCCCCGTCCTCTCAGCCGCGAACCACCTGTTCCGCAGGTTAACCGCCCCCTACGGTCCCCCCGTGGCAGATTCCCTCGCACGGGTCACCGGCGCACCAACGGAGGGTGAACGGTCCCAGCTCATCGTGGACGTGCTGGTCGACGCCTTCTCCGAGCTGATGCGTGCCGACGCCGACGCGTTCCGTACCAAGTTCCGGAAGATGGCCGCGGACCCGTTCGCCTTCTACCGGGGCAGTGCGTGCCTCTTCTACGCCGACATGGCGCGGCTGGAGGACCGCTGGTCCGACGAGCGGACCAGCCGGGTATGGATCCAGGGCGACCTGCACGCGGAGAACTTCGGCACCTACATGGACGGCGCCGGCCGGATCGTCTTCGACGTCAACGACTTCGACGAGGCCTACCTGGGCCACGTCAGCTGGGACCTGCGCCGGTTCGCCGCCAGCTTCGCGCTGCTGGCCTGGCGCAAGGCGCTCGGGGACGACGTCATCGCCGACCTGCTGCGCCGCTACCTCGACGCCTACCTGGACCAGGTGGCGGCGTTCACCCGGCTCGAGGACGACAAGTCCTTCGCGCTGGTCAAGGAGAACACCGAGGGTGCGGTGCACGAGGCGATCCTCCGCACCACCGCCCGGACGCGCCAGGCGCTGCTGGACCGGATGACCGTGGTGGAGAACTCCGAGCGGCGCTTCGCCGACGGGCCGCGCACCCGCCGGCTGGACGACGACGAGCGCGACCGGGTGCTCGACGCGCTCGACCGCTGGCGCGGGACCGTGCACCCGCCCAGGCGCCGCCGCGACGTGGCCTACGACGTCAAGGACGTGATCGGCACCGGCGGCTTCGGCATCGGCAGCGCCGGCCTGCCCGCCTACAACGTGCTCATCGAGGGCTACGACCAGGCGCTGGAGAACGACGTCGTCCTCTCGCTCAAGCAGGGGAACGTCCCCGCGCCCAGCCGGATCGTGCGGGACCAGCGGATCCGCGACTCCTTCGAGCACGAGGGCCACCGGACGGCGGTCTCGCAGCGGGCGCTGCAGGCCAACGCCTCGCAGTTCCTCGGGCACACCGAGATCGGCGGGGTCGGGTTCGTCGTCCAGGAGCTCTCGCCCTACGAGGTCGACCTGGACTGGGAGGACCTCACCGAGCCCGAGGAGATCGCCCCGGTGGTGGCCCAGCTGGGCCGCGCGACGGCGAAGGTGCACTGCGTCGGCGACGCCGACAGCGACCACACGCTGGTGGAGTTCCAGACCGAGGACGCGATCACCGGACTCGTCGGGGGCCGGCGGGACGAGTTCGCCGGCGACCTCATCTCCTTCGCCGCGGACTACGCCCGCCGCACCCAGGAGGACCACCGGCTCTTCGTCGACGCCTTCCGGGCCGGTGCGATCCCGGGGATCAGCTCGAGCGGGTCGCACCCGACGGGTCACTGAGCCGGCAGGTACGCCGCGATGCGGTCGGCGAGATCGGCCGCGCGCCAGCGGTGACCGCCGCCGGGCAGCTCGGCCCGCTCGGCGTCCGGGAGCGACCGGCAGATCGAGTCGGCGGCGTCGGCCATGAACGGGAAGGTGTCCGTGCCGAGCAGGACGACCGTGGGGGCGGTGATCGAGGCCCACAACTGCCGGCGCGGCGCGGACTGGGTCCAGGCCAGGGCCTCGGCGTCGGCCTCGAGGGTCGGCGCCATCCGCTCGTAGAGGGGCCACTGCGGCCCGGCGCGCACGGAGTCGAACCAGCCCGGGATGTCCTCCGTGAAGAGCCGGAGGGTCCCCTCCCGGTCGCCGGCCGCCACGAGCGCCCGGATCGCGGCCAGGAACTGCGCGCCGTCCGTACCGCCCTCCTCGCCCAGGGGCACCTCCCAGAGGAGGAGCCGGTCGACGCCGGGCAGCCCGGCGGCCGCGGCGAGGGCGATCGCGCCGCCCGACGAGCTGCCGTACAGCCACGCCCGCCCGCCGACGAGCTCCAGCAGTGCCCGGATCGCGGCCACCTCCCCGGCCAGCCCGAACGGCGGCTCGCCGCCGCTGTCCCCGCGGCCGGGCCGGTCGTGGTGGACGACGTCGAAGCCGCGGTCGGCGAGCGCGGCGGTCAGCTCGCGGGTGGCCGGGTCGACGGCGCGGAACTGGCCGGCGCCGCCGACGAGGACCAGCGGCTGCCCGGCACCCTCGCGGTCGTAGGCGATCCGGACGCCGTCCACGGTCTGCGCGTACTCGGTCATGCCGTACTGACCGGTCCCGGCGGCGGGAGTCAGCGCTCCCGGACGAGGTCCCTCAGCATCCCGACGTGCGGCCCGATCGGGTCGATGTCGAAGACGCCGGTGACCACGGTGAAGCCCATCCGCTCGTAGAAGCCGGCCGCGGTCTCCCGCGCGTTGCACCACACCAGGTCCCCGCCCCGGCCGGCCACCAGCGCCAGCCCGGTCTCGACCAGCGCGCGGCCGGCGCCGGCGCCGCGCACCGCCGGGTCGGTCGCCATGCCGCGCAGCTGCCACGGCGCCCGCGCCCCCGGCCGCCAGGGGCAGGGCGCGGGCGCGAGGCGCACCACGCCGACCACCGCCCCGTCGGCGGAGCGGGCCGCCAGGTGCACGGTCGTCGGGTCGTCGTCGCCCGGCGTGGCGGCCGGGCCGCCGTCGCGGAGGACGGCGCTGCGCAGCGGCAGGACGACGTCGACCGGGACCTCCTCGACGATGACGGCGGGGCTCACGGTCCCAGTCTCCCGGTGGAGAACTGTGGCGCCTCTGCAGGGTCCTTCCACGGTGGGGGGCAGAGGGGTCCTCTCTCAGCGCGCCCGGCGGCCCCGGCGGGTCCGCAGGTAGTCGGCGACCACGTACTCGCCCAGCCGCTCGCTGTCCGGGGTGAACACCCGGCCGCCGGCCCGCTGGGTGATGTCGTGCACGAAGTGCACCAGCCCCGGATCCGGGTCGAGCGCGAAGACGTTCATCGTCGCGCCCGAGCGGCCCACCCGCTCCACCTCGGCGACGGTCCGCGCGATGGTCTCGGGCATCGGCGGCCAGCAGAAGAACGGCGTCCCGTCGTCCTCCAGGTGGGCCGTGGGCTCGCCGTCGGTGACCACGAGGACCACCGGCTCGGCGTCTCGGTGCCGGGCCAGGAACCGCCGCGCCAGGATGAGCCCGTGCTGCAGGTTGGTGCCCTGCAGCGTGTCCACCGACAGCTCGGCGAGGGTCTCCGGCCGCAGCACCTGCGCCGTGGAGGAGAACCCGATGATCTGGATGGCGTCCTGGGGGAACCGGGTGGTCACCAGCGAGTGCAGCGCCATCGCCGTCGACTTCGCCGCGCCCCAGGTGCCGCGCAGCGCCATGGAGTACGAGAGGTCGACCAGCAGGGCGACCGCCGCGCCGGTGCGCCGCTCGGTCTCGACGACCTCGAAGTCCTCGACGGCGATGGAGACGGCGCGCCGGCCCTCGGCGTGGGGTTCGTGCGCGGTGCGCAGGACGGCGTTCTTCACCGTCCGGACGACGTCCAGCGGCTGCTCGTCGCCGAACTGCCACTCCCGCGAGGTGCCGGTGAGCTCCCCGGCCGCGCCCGCGTCGGCGACGTCGTGCTCACCCCGGCCGGTGGCGTCCAGCTGGGCGAACACCCGCCGCAGCGCGGTCGCCCCCAGCCGGCGGACCGCCTTGGGGGACAGCTCGAGCTTGCCGTCGGAGCGGTTGAGGTAGCCCTGCCGTTCCAGCTCCCGCTCCAGCTGGCGCAGCGCGGCGATGTCGTCGACGGCCGGCCGGCCCAGGGCCCGCTCCAGCAGCTCCTCGTCGACGTCGGCCAGCGAGGCGCCGGCGTAGCCCTGCGAGAGCTGGTTGGACAGCGCCTCCAGGTCCGCGAGCTCGGCGACCGCGCTGGTGGCGTCGCCCATCCCGAGGGACTGGTCGCCGTCGGGCACCTGGCCGCGCTGCCCCCACGGCAGGTCGGGGCGGGCCTGGCGGAGGGCGTCCTGCAGGTGCGCCATCTCGCTGGCCAGCCCCATGTCGGCCATCGTCTGCGCCATCAGGTCGGCGAGCTCGGCCCGCTGCTCGGGCGAGAGGCCGGCCATCATCCGCTCCTGGGCGGCCGCGCGGCGGGCGAGGGAGTCGATGAGCTCCTCGATCGACTGCGGGTCGTCCGGGAAGAACTGGCCGTGCCGGTCCATGAACTGCCGGAACTGCTCGTCGGTGTCCTCGCCGCGGTTGTGCGCGTCGATGAGCTGCGAGAGGTCGGCCACCATGTCCTTGACCGCCTGGACGTCGGCCTCGCTGGCGTTCTCCAGCGCCTGCTTCATCGAGGCGAAGGAGCTGTCGAGCACCTCGCGGCGGAGCAGGTCCTGGATCTGCTCGTAGGCCTGGCGGGCCTCGGCCGACCGCCAGTCGTAGTCCTTGAGCCCGCGGACGGCGCCGGCGGTGTCCTCGGGCAGCGCGTCGAGCTCGGCCTCCTTGAGCCGGGCCATGTCGTCCGGGTCGGGGAACAGCTCACGGCGCTCGGCCTCCAGGGCCCGGTCGAGCAGCTCGCGGACCTCCTGCAGCGTGCCGTCCATCCGCCCCGCGGTGCGGGCCTGGCGCAGCCGCTCGCGCACGGAGCGGCGCAGCTCGTCCAGGCCGCGGCGGCCGTCCATGCCGCGGCGCAGCAGCTCGCGCAGCGCCTCCCGGACGCCGCTGCCGCCGAGGACCGAGTCGCCGATCTCGTCGACGGCGTTCCCGAGGTCGTAGGGCGGGGCCAGCGGGTCCGGCCCGCCCCGCCAGCGCCCGTACCGGTAGCCCTTCCCGGGCCGCCGCACCATCGTCAGGCCCCGTAGACCGTGCGGGCGCCGTCGGTGTCCTTGGCCAGCCGGCGGGTGAGGTACAGCCCCTCCAGGGCGAACTCCACCGCGGCGGCGGCCTGCTCGGCCGACTGCTCGCCCTCGGGCACGCCGAGCCGGCCCAGCAGCTCGGCCAGCTTCGGGATAGTGCCGAGCTGGCCCAGCAGCGCGGCGGCGGGGACGAGCTCGCCGGACTCCACGGTCTCCCCACCGGTGAAGTGCTCCTGCAGGCCGGTCAGGTCCAGCCCGGCGCAGCGCGCCCGGAAGGTCTGCGCCGTGGCCTGGCGGAGCAGGTGCTCGAGGATCTCCATCTCCCGCTCGTCGTCCGGATCGGCGCCGGCGTCGGCGAACTCGACCTTGCCGCGGCTGGCCGGGACGACGCTGGGCAGGTCCACCACCCGCGCCACCGGGCGGTGCTCCCCGGCGACCGCGGCCCGGCGGACGGCGGAGGCGGCCACGGTCTCGATCCCGGCGATGGCGAACCGGGCACTGACGCCGGAGCGCTGGTCGACGTGGGTGGACTCGCGGACCAGCCGGGTGAACCGGGCGATGATCTCGGCCAGGTGCTCGGGCACCAGCGGCGTCTCCAGCTGCCCGTCGCCCCGCCAGCCGGTGTGCGCCTCCTGGTGCAGCAGGCGGATCTCGTCGGCCAGCTCGATCGGGTAGTGGGTGCGCACCTCGGCGCCGAACCGGTCCTTGAGCGGGGTGATGATCCGGCCGCGGTTGGTGTAGTCCTCGGGGTTGGCGCTGGCGACCAGCAGCAGGTCCAGCGGCAGCCGCACCCGGTAGCCGCGGATCTGGATGTCGCGCTCCTCCAGCACGTTGAGCAGCGCGACCTGGATCCGCTCGGCGAGGTCGGGCAGCTCGTTGACGCTGAAGATGCCGCGGTTGGTGCGCGGGACCAGCCCGTAGTGGACCGTCTCCGGATCGCCCAGGGTGCGGCCCTCCGCGACCTTGATCGGGTCGACGTCGCCGATGAGGTCGCCGACGCTGGTGTCGGGGGTGGCCAGCTTCTCGCCGAAGCGCTCGCTGCGGTGCAGCCAGCCGACCGGGGTGTCGTCGCCGTGCTCGGCGATCTGGCGGTGGGCCCACACGCTGACCGGGTGCAGCGGGTGCTCGTTGAGCTCACTGCCGACGAGCACCGGCGTCCACTCGTCGAGCAGCCCGACCAGGGTGCGGATCAGGCGGGTCTTGCCCTGGCCGCGCTCGCCCAGGAGGACGAGGTCGTGGCCGGCGATGAGCGCGCGCTCGACCTCGGGGACGACGGTGTCCTCGAAGCCGACGATCCCGGGCAGGCTCGGCTCGCCGGCGGCCAGCCGGGCGAGCAGGTTGGCGCGGATCTCGGCCTTGACCGGCCGGGAGGTGGCGCCGCTGTCGCGCAGGGCGCCGAGAGTCGTGGGAGCGGGGGGAGCGGAGGCTGGGGTGCCGAGGTCCGTCACCCCAGCCACGGTACGACGACGAGGCCACCGGGGGCACCCGTCCGGGGGCTCCCACCTGCGCTCCCGCCTGGGAGGATCACCGCGTGTCCGCCGTCGACGTGCCACTGGTGAGCGGGGCCGACGTCGCGGCCGCGGCCGAACTGCTCGAGGGGGTGGTGCGCCGGACGCCGTTGGAGCACTCCCGCGCTCTCGCCGAGCGGGTCGGTGGCCCGGTGTGGCTCAAGTGCGAGAACCTGCAGCGCACCGGCTCGTTCAAGATCCGCGGGGCGTACACGCGACTGTCCCGGCTGAGCCCGGGGGAGCGCGCCCGCGGGGTGGTGGCCGCCAGCGCCGGCAACCACGCGCAGGGCGTGGCCCTGGCGGCGCAGCTCCTGGGCCTGCGGGCCACGGTGTTCATGCCGGAGTCCGCCCCCCTGCCCAAGGTCGCCGCGACCCGCGGCTACGGCGCCGACGCCCGGCTGGCCGGTCACGACCTCACCGACGCGATCGTCGCGGCCACCGAGCACGCGGAGCGCACCGGAGCCGTCTTCATCCACCCCTTCGACCACCGCGACGTCATCGCCGGGCAGGGCACGGTGGGCCTGGAGCTCCTCGACCAGTGCCCGGACGTCGCCACCGTCGTCGTCTGCACCGGGGGCGGTGGCCTCGTGGCCGGCGTCGCGGCCGCGGTGCGGGACCGCCGTCCCGACGTGCGGGTGGTCGGCGTCCAGGCCGCCGAGGCCGCCGCGTTCCCCGGGTCGCTGGCCGCCGGCCGCCCGGTCCCGCTGGCGGGGATGGCCACGATGGCCGACGGCATCGCCGTCGGCGCCCCGGGGGAGCTGACCTTCGCCCACGTCCGGGACCTGGTCGACGAGGTGCGCACGGTGACCGAGGAGGACCTCTCCCGCGCGCTGCTGTTCTCCCTGGAGCGGGCCAAGCTGGTCGTGGAGCCCGCCGGGGCCGCCGCGGTGGCCGCCGTGCTGGCCGATCCGGGCGCGTTCCCGCCGCCGGTGGTCGCCGTCGTCTCCGGCGGCAACATCGACCCCGTGCTGCTGCTCAAGGTGGTGCAGCACGGCATGGCCGCCGCCGGGCGCTACCTGCGCCTGCGGCTGCGCGTCCCCGACCGCCCCGGGTCGCTGGCGGCGGTGCTCGCCGAGCTGGCCGACGTGGGCGCGAACGTGCTGGAGGTCGAGCACGAGCGGACCGCGACCCGGCTGGACATCGGTGAGGTCGAGCTGTTCGTCGTCCTGGAGACCCGCGGCCCCGAGCACGCCGAGGAGGTCGGAGAGCGGCTGCGGCGGGCCGGCTACGCGGTGGCCGTCGGCTGAGCCGGGCGGTCCCGTCCGGGGCCCGGTGGGTGGAAAACCGGTCGGGGAGTGTCGGTACTCACCCCTAACGTGCGGGACATGAGCGACGCGATAGTCGTCGAGGGGCTGGTGAAGCGCTTCGGCGCGACGACCGCCCTCGACGGGGTGGACCTGACCGTGGCCGAGGGCTCCGTCCTCGGGCTGCTCGGCCCCAACGGCGCGGGCAAGACGACGGTGGTGCGCATCCTCACCACCCTCCTGCGCGCCGACGCGGGCCGGGCGGAGGTGGTGGGCCTCGACGTGGTGCGCGACGCCGACGCGGTCCGCTCCTCGATCGGCCTGACCGGCCAGTACGCCGCCGTCGACGAGTACCTGACCGGGTTCGAGAACCTGGAGATGGTCGGCCGGCTGTACCGGCTGGGCCGCCGTGACGCCCGCGAGCGCGCCCGCGAGCTGCTCGACCGCTTCGACCTCGCCGACGCGGCCGACCGGCCGGCCAAGACCTACTCCGGCGGCATGCGCCGGCGGCTGGACATCGCCGCCTCGCTCATCGCCCGCCCGCGCGTGCTGTTCCTCGACGAGCCGACCACCGGCCTGGACCCGCGCAGCCGGCTGACCATGTGGGAGTTCATCGCCGACCTCGCCGGCGGCGGGACCACGATCCTGCTCACCACCCAGTATCTGGAGGAGGCCGACCGGCTCGCCGACCGCATGGTCGTCATCGACCGCGGCCGGGTCATCGCGCGGGGCACCGCCGACGAGCTCAAGGCGCAGGTCGGGGGGCAGCGGCTGGAGCTGACGGTCGGCGACGCCGGTGACCTCAAGGAGGCGGCCGGCCGGCTGCGCCCGCTGGCGGTCGACGAGCCGCGGCGTGACGAGTCGACCCGCCGGCTCTCGGTGCCGGTCAGCGGCGGCACCGAGGACCTCGCCGCGGCGCTGCGGCTGCTGGAGGGCAGCGGGGTCGAGGTGCTCGACATCGGGCTGCGCCGTCCCGACCTCGACGACGTGTTCCTCACCCTCACCGGCCACGCGGCCGAGGAGGAGACCACCAGCCCGGCCGGGGAGGCAGCGCGATGAGCACGCTGGCGCAGACGGTGTCCGACAGCGTCACCATCACCAAGCGCAACCTGATCAAGGTCAAGCGGGTGCCGGACCTGATCGTGTTCGCGACGCTCTCGCCGATCATGTTCGTGGTCCTGTTCCGCTACGTGTTCGGCGGCGCGATCCTGCTGCCCGACGGGATCAGCTACGCGGAGTTCCTGCTGCCCGGGATCTTCGCCCAGACCGTCGTGTTCGGGAGCACGATCACCGGGGCCAGCATCGCCGAGGACCTGCAGAAGGGCCTCATCGACCGGTTCCGGTCGCTGCCGATGTCCCGCGCGGCGGTGCTGGTCGGGCGCACGATCGCCGACGCCGGGCTCAACGTCATCTCGATCGCGGTCATGGCGTTGACCGGGCTGGTGGTCGGCTGGCGGATCCACTCGTCGCTGGGCGAGGCGCTGGCCGGTTTCCTCGTGCTGCTGGTGTTCGCCTACTCGATCTCGTGGCTGATGGCGATGGTCGGGTTGCTGGTCCGGACGCCGGAGGTGGTCAACAACGCCAGCTTCATCGTGATCTTCCCGCTGACGTTCATCGCCAACACGTTCGTCCCGCTGGAGACCTTCCCGGCCGTGCTGCGCACGTTCGCGGAGTGGAACCCGGTGTCGGCGGTGGTGCAGGCCGCACGCGACCTGTTCGGCAACACGGTGCCGGGCGCTCCGCTGCCCGACGCCTGGTCGCTGCAGAACCCGGTGCTCTACACGCTGATCTGGACGGCGGGGATCCTGCTGGTGTTCATCCCCCTGTCGGTGCGGCTCTACCAGCGCACCGCGAGCCGCTGAGGTCGCGGGGGCAGGATGGGCGGCGATGAGCGCCGTCCAGCCTGCCCCCGCCCCGTCCGCCGACAACCCGCTGCTGGCGCCCTCCCCGCTGCCGCTGCAGCTGCCGCCGTTCGCGGCGATCACCCTCGAGCACTGCCGGGAGGCGCTGCTGGCCGGGATGGCCGAGCAGCGCGCCGAGGTCGCCGCGATCGTCGGGTCGGCCGAGCGCCCGGACCTCGCCAACACCGTCGTCGCGCTGGAGCGCTCGGGCCGGCTGTACCGCCGGGCCGGAGCGGTGTTCCACAACCTCGCCTCCTCGGTCTCCTCGCCGCGGCTGCGGGAGATCGAGCGCGAGCTGGCACCGCTGGAGGCGGCGCACTCCGACGCGCTGCGGCTGGACCCGGCGCTGTTCGCGCGCCTCGACGCGGTCCACGCCGGTCGGCACGAGGCCGGCCTCGACCCCGAGTCCCTCCGCCTGGTCGAGCGGTACCACCTCGACTTCGTCCTGTCCGGCGCCCGCCTCGACGAGGCCGGCCGGGCCCGCCTCGGCGAGCTCAACCAGGAGCTGTCCGCGCTGTCCACGACCTTCGGGCAGCAGCTCCAGCTGGCGACGGAGGCCGCGGCCGTCGTCGTGACCGACCGCGCCCAGCTCGACGGGCTCGGGGACGCCGAGGTCGGTGCCGCCGCCCGGGCCGCCGCCGACCGCGGGGTCGAGGGCTTCCTGCTCCCGCTGCTGCTGCCGACCGGCCAGCCCGTGCTGGCCAAGCTGCGCGACCGCGCGCTGCGGCGGCGGGTGTTCGAGGCGTCGGTGGGCCGGGCCTCGGCGGGGGAGCACGACAACGGCCCCGTCGCCGTCCGCATCGCCCGGCTGCGCGCCGAGCGGGCCCGCCTGCTCGGCTTTCCCACCCACGCTGACCTCGTGCTCGCCGACTCGACCGCGCGGACCACCGAGGCGGTCGACGCCATGCTCGCCACGATGGTCGCGCCGGCGCGGGCGAACGCCGACGCCGAGGCGGCCGCGCTGGCCGAGGTGGCCGCCCGCGACGGGGTTCCCGACCTCGCCCCCTGGGACTGGGCCTACTACAGCGAGCGGGTGCGGGCCGAGCGCTACGCCGTCGACACCGCCGCCCTCCGCCCGTGGTTCGAGCTGGACCGGGTGCTCGTCGACGGCGTCTTCCGCGCCGCCGAGCTGCTCTACGGCTACCGGTTCACCCACCGCCCCGACCTGGCCGGCTACCACCCCGACGTGCGCGTGTGGGAGGTGAGCGACGCGCAGGGGGAGACCGTCGGCCTCTACCTCGGGGACTTCTACGCCCGCGAGGGCAAGCGGGGCGGCGCGTGGATGAGCTCCTTCGTCACCCAGTCCCGACTGCTCGACACCCGCCCGGTCGTGGTGAACAACCTCAACGTGAGCCGCGCGGCCGACGGCCGGCCGACGCTGCTCACCCTCGACGAGGTCAACACCCTGTTCCACGAGTTCGGGCACACGCTGCACGGGCTGAGCTCGGCGGTCACCTACCCGCGCTTCGCCGGCACCAGCGTGCCGCGCGACTTCGTGGAGTTCCCCAGCCAGGTCAACGAGATGTGGGCGCTGTGGCCCGAGGTGCTCGCCGGCTACGCCCGCCACGTGGAGACCGGGGAGCCGCTGCCGGCCAGCGTCGTCGAGGCGATCGAGGCCGCGCAGCTGTGGGGGGAGGGCTTCGCGACGCTGGAGTACCTCGCGGCCACGCTGCTCGACCAGGCCTGGCACCGCATCACTCCGGAGACGGAGATCGGCGACCCCGCCGACTTCGAGCGGGCCGCCCTCGAGGCGGCCGGCGCCGCCCACGACCTGGTGCCGCCGCGGTACCGGACGACCTACTTCCAGCACGTCTTCGCCGGGGGCTACGCGGCCGGCTACTACTCCTACATCTGGTCGGAGGTCCTCGACGCCGACACCGTGGAGTGGTTCAAGGAGAACGGCGGCCTGCGCCGGGAGAACGGGGACGCGTTCCGCGAGCGGCTGCTGTCGGTGGGCGGTTCGGTCGACCCGCTGGCGGCCTTCCGCGCCGTCCGCGGCCGGGACGCCGACCCGACTCCGCTGCTGCGCCGGCGCGGGCTGCTCCCTGCGGCCTGAGCCGGCTCGAGCGGAGGGCGATGGGCGCGTCCCCCGCGCCGGAGCACTCCGCTCGCACCGTCAGAGCCAGGGCAGTCCGAGGACGACGTCGAGGTCGTCGGGGGCCTCGCCGTCGCGGACCAGCCGGTTGGGCTGGCGGTGGCCGCACGCCGTGCAGCGGTGGACCACCTGCCAGCCCTTGCCCGACTTCTCGACCAGGCCGATCGGCTCCATGGGCGCCTGGCACTCGCTGGCCCGGTCGCCGGGCAGGTCGTCGACGTGCAGCGACCACAGGCACACCGGGCAGTGGTTGCGGTAGTGCCCGTCGGTGTTCGCCGGCACGGGGCTGGCGCAGTGGACGCACGCGAAGCCGGTGTTCTCCGCCCGCCGGGAGCGGGCCGGCCGGGGCACGCGAGTGCCCGCGGTCAGGGGACGAAGGGCTCGACGGCGACGACGTCGACGGTGATGTCGCGGCCGTTGGGCGCCTGGTAGGTCACCGTCGCGCCCGGCGCGGCGCCGAGGATGGCCGCACCGAGGGCGGACTCGGGGGAGTACACCGACAGGTCGGTGGTGCCGACGATCTCGCGCGAGCCGAGGAGGAACTTCTCGGTCTCGTCGTCGCCCTGGAAGCGGATGGTGATGACCGTGCCGGTGGCGGCGTGGGTCGCCGTCGTCGGGGCGTCGCCGACCCGCGCCTTGCGCAGCAGGTCGGTCAGCTGGCGGATCCGGCCCTCCTGCTTGCCCTGCTCGTCCTTGGCGGCGTGGTAGCCGCCGTTCTCGCGGAGGTCGCCCTCCTCGCGGCGGGCGTTGATCTCGGCGGCCATGGCCGGCCGGCCCGCCACCAGCGTGTCGAGCTCGGCCTTCAACCGGTCGTGGGCCTCCTGGGTCAGCCAGACGCCCTGGTCCTGCTCGTCAGTGGGGGTGGACACGACGGTGCTCCTGAAATGTCGGTGGCCGCTCCCCGTCCGGGGAACGGCCGCGTTCAGAACGGTCAACGTAACACCGCTCGGGCGGTGCGTGTTCCGGTCGGAGTGGCGCGGGACCCGGGAGGGAACCGGCCCCCGGGTGACCCGCGCCACGTCCACCCGATCGGAGCCCCCGGGGGCGGCGGCACCCCGCACGAGCGGGGGATGATGTCCTGGTGACCGAAGCAGACCCGTTGCGCCTGCTCGCCGTGCACGCCCATCCCGACGACGAGTCGAGCAAGGGCGCCGCGACGATGGCGAAGTACGTCGCGGAGGGCGTCCGCGTCATGGTGGCGACCTGCACCGGCGGTGAGCGCGGCTCCGTGCTCAACCCGGCGATGGACCGCCCGGACGTCTGGGAGCGCCTGCCCCAGATCCGCCGCGAGGAGATGGACCGCGCCCGGGAGGTCCTCGGCATCGAGCAGGAGTTCCTCGGCTTCGTCGACTCCGGCCTGCCCGAGGGCGACCCGCTGCCGCCGCTGCCCGAGGGCTGCTTCGCGCTGGTGCCGACCGAGGAGGCGGCGGCGCCGCTGGTGGAGCTGATCCGGCGGTTCCGGCCGCACGTCATCACCACCTACGACGAGCGAGGCGGGTACCCCCACCCCGACCACATCAAGACCCACGAGATCTCGGTGCACGCGTTCGAGGCCGCCGGCGACCCCGACCGCTACCCCGAGCTCGGCGAGCCGTGGCAGCCGCTCAAGCTCTACTACCACATGAGCTTCACGCTGCCCCGGACCCGGGCGCTGCACGAGGCCATCCTCGCCTCCGGCGCGGAGTCGCCCTACGCCGAGTGGCTGGAGAACTGGGACCCGGACCGCGACATGTCGCACCGGGTCACCACGAAGGTGCCCTGCGCGGAGTACTTCCCCGTCCGGGACGCCGCGCTCATCGCGCACGCGACGCAGATCGATCCGCTCGGCCGCTGGTTCGCCTGCCCCATGGAGGTCCAGCAGCAGGTGTGGCCGACCGAGGACTACGAGCTGGCGCGCTCGGTCGTCGACTCGCCCGCGCCCGAGGACGACCTGTTCGCCGGCGTCCGCAGCGAGGTGATCGTCCGATGACCGCCGCCGCCGTGCTGGCCGCCGGCGAGCAGCTGCCCGAGGACGTCGGCAAGTCCGGCCCCCTGGGCCTGCTGCTCCTCGTGCTGCTGCTCATCGCGACCGCGCTGCTGGTCAAGTCGATGTCGCGGCACCTCAAGCGGCTGCCGACCAGCTTCGACCCGGCCGACGAGGAGCCGCAGGTCGTCGTCCCGGACACCCCGGCCGAACTGGTGGAGCCCCGCCCGGAGCCCGGCCAGGAGCTGCTGGACACGCTGCGCCGCGCGCCCCTGGCCACCGAGCCGCCCCGCGACGACGCGGCCGGCCGGGGCCCCCCTCGGGGCGGACCGGCCGCCCGTCGCCGCGGTCCGCCGCGCCCTCCCCGCGGACGGGGGAGGGCGCAGCGGTCACTGCTCCCAGCGGTGCGCGACGTCGATGACCAACCGGTCGAGGCCCGCGGAGCTGCCCTCGATGAGGAACACCCGGAAGGGCAGCCGGGCCCGCGTGCCGATGCCGAGGTCGGTCCGGCCCTCGTAGGAGCCCAGCCACCGCACCTGCCGCAGGGTGGGGAAGCCGCGGACGTCGACGACCTCCCGCGGGTTGGCCGGCGAGTAGGTCGGGTCGCCGCTCTCGTCGTACGCCACGGCGCCCAGGGTCACCTGCAGCGCCGCACCGCCGCGCAGCGGGACGACGTCCCCGCTGCCCGGCGACCGGACCGCCGGCACGTAGCGGACCGACCAGGCGTCGAAACCGGACACGTCGGCGACGTCGACGACCACCCGGTCGTAGCAGGCGTGCCGGCCGGCCCGGACGCCCGTGACGAGGTCGTCGCCGGGCTCGGTGGCGTGCACGGACTTCGCCTGAGAGCCCCAGGTGAGGCCGCAGTAGGGGCTGGCGTTCGCGGCCGCGGGCGCGATCACCCCCAGGCCGGCGAGGGCCGCGACGACGGCAACGAGGATGCGGACGCGGGTCCCGGTCATGGAAACCTCCTGAGCAGTCGGTGTGGACGTCGTGAGAATCCGCCGACACGCGCGGACCGCACCAGTGCTCGTGACGTCTGCACACCACGAAGGAACCGCCATCTTGTCGTCACGATTCGCCGAGCAGTCGGCGTGTGCACTCGACGGGTCCTGGCATCTGTGCTCTGCGTGACGGTTCCTCGTCCGCTCCGCCCGTGCCAGAGGGTGACCCGGACCATGACCTCCGGTACATCCGCACGGTCTCGGCCCCGCCGACCATCTGCGCCATGACCCCGCGCACCCGCCGCTCCACCGCCGCTCGGAGGTCCTCATGACCGCCTTCACCGCCGTCCCGGCCCGCTCCGGGCACCGCAGCCTGCGCACACCGGTGGCGTGGGGCGTCGTCCTCGGCGTTCTCCAGGCCGCCTCCCCGTTCGCCTTCCCCTGGCTGGACCCCGCGACCGTCTACGCCCTGGGGCTCGCCCTGATCGCCGCCGTCTACATCGGCTTCGCCGTCGCCGACGGGCGCGCGCACGTCCTCGCCGTCGAGACGGTCGTCGCGACCGCGTTCGTGGTCGTCGCCGCGGCCGCGGTGACCGGGACGCCCTGGCTGATCGTCGCCGGCCTGGTCGGCCACGGCGTCAAGGACGCGTGGCAGCACCGCACCGGCTTCGTCGCGGGCACCCGCTGGTGGCCGCCGTTCTGCGCCACCGTCGACGTCGTCGCCGCCGGGCTGGTCGCCGTGGCGATCGCGGCCGGCGTCCCCGGCCTCTCCTGAGCACCCGGCGCGTCCACCGGGTCGAGCGGTGCCGCCGACGCTCGGCCCCAGCCGTCCACCCCATCCCCAGGAAGGCCGCACGATGACCACCACCACGCCGACCGCCGCAGCGGCCGCTCCCGCCGCCGGCCGGGGACCCCGCCGCGGCCCCATCCGACGGGTCATCGCCGGATCGCTGCTGACCGGGGCGGTCCTCGCCGCCCTCCTCCCCCTGGTCGTGTTCGCCGGCGCACCCGAGCCCGTCATCACCGGATCGGCCCTGCTCGGCTTCGCGGTCGGCTGGGCGGTGCTCGCGGTCCTGTCGGCCCGCACGACCGACCAGCCCCAGCGGTGGGCCTGGGTGCCGGCGGCCGTCCTGGGGACGACCGGGCTGGGGCTGCTCGTAGCTGTCCCGGACGACCGGGTGTTGACCGCCGCCGGCTGGGCCTGGCCACCGCTGCTGCTCGCTCTCGCCGGGTGGACGGTCCTCCGTGTGCGCCGCTCGCTGGCGGCCGGCAGCGGCCGCCGGCTGCTCCACCCCGTGGTGGCGCTGATGGCCGCCGCGGCCGTCGGCGGCGCGATCGAGACCGTCGGGCTCGCCGCCGACCAGCGCGCCCACGCCATGCCGGGTCAGCTTCACGACGTCGGCGGCCACCGGCTGCACCTGGACTGCACCGGCTCGGGCGGCCCCACCGTCGTCCTGCAGAGCGGGCTGGGCGGGTTCTCGGCCAGCTGGGCGCGGATCGCCCCGGCCGTCGCCGGCACCACCCGGGTCTGTGCCTACGACCGCGCCGGGCAGGGCTGGAGCGAGGACGCAGCCGGCTCGCAGGACGGACTGGCCGCCGCCGCAGACCTGCACGCCCTGCTCGCCCGCGCCGGCGAGAGCGGCCCGTACGTGCTGGTCGGGCACTCCATCGGCGGCGACCACGCGATGACCTACGCCGCCCGCTACCCCGAGCAGGTGGCCGGGATGGTCCTGCTCGACGCCACCAGCCCCTACCGGTCCGCCGGCACCGGCGAGACCCACTCCGGTCCGCCCAGCGCGGTCGCCGTGCTGCCCAGCCTGACCCGCCTCGGCATCGGGCGGCTGCTGCCGACCTCCTTCTGGACCGCCCTGCCCGAGCCGGCCGCGGGTCGGTTGCAGGCGTTCGCCAGCAGCCCTCGCGGCGCACGCAACACCGTCGCCGAGTCGGCCACCCTGCCCACGCTGCTGACCCAGGCTCAGGCGCTGTCCACCCTCGGCAGCAGGCCGCTGGTGGTGGTCACCGCGGCCGAGCACGCGGCCGATCCGGACTGGGCGGCTGCCCACCACCGGATGGCCGCGCTGTCCACCGACAGCAGCCACCGCACCGCGGACGCGACGCACGCCGGCCTGCTCGACGAGGAGCACGGGGCGCAGTTGTCGGCGCGCGCGATCGGGGACGTCGTCCAGGCCGCGCGGACGGGGACACCCCTCGCGCCGCACTGACGCCGCCCCCGCCGGTGAGCCGGATCCAGCCGTCGCCGCAGCCGTTCGCACGGCGGCCGGTGGGGGAAGAGGAGGGGCATGCCGAACCGTCTCGCCGCGGCCACGAGCCCCTACCTGCTGCAGCACGCGGACAACCCGGTCGACTGGCGGGAGTGGGGAGACGAGGCGTTCGCCGAGGCGCGGGAGCGCGACGTCCCCGTCCTGGTCTCGGTGGGCTACGCCGCCTGCCACTGGTGCCACGTCATGGCGCACGAGTCGTTCGAGGACGAGGCCACCGCGGCGCAGTTGAACGCCGACTTCGTGTGCGTGAAGGTCGACCGCGAGGAGCGCCCGGACGTCGACAGCGTCTACATGACCGCCACCCAGGCGCTCACCGGGCACGGTGGCTGGCCCATGACGGTGTTCACCACGCCCGAGGGCCGGCCGTTCTACTGCGGCACCTACTTCCCGCCCCGGCCGGTCTCCGGGATGCCGGCGTTCCGGCAGGTGCTGTCGGCGGTCACCGACGCCTGGCGGAGCCGGCGGGCGGAGCTGGAGGACGCCGGCACCCGGATCGTGCAGGGCATCTCCGCACGCCTGGAGCTCGCCGCGCCCTCGCCGCTAGAACCGCGGGTGCTGGACGCCGCGGTGGCGGCGCTGGCCGGCGGCCACGACGAGCGGTACGGCGGCTTCGGCGGCGCTCCCAAGTTCCCGCCGTCGATGGTCCTGGAGTTCCTGCTCCGGCACCGGGCCCGCACCGGCGACGACGCGGCCCTGCGCATGGCCCGTGGCACGCTCGAGGCGATGGCCCGCGGCGGCATCAACGACCAGCTCGCCGGCGGGTTCGCCCGGTACTCGGTCGACGAGCGCTGGGTGGTGCCGCACTTCGAGAAGATGCTCTACGACAACGCCCTGCTCCTGCGGGTCCACGTGCGCCTGTGGCGGGCCACCGGCGACGAGTGGGCCCGGCGCGTGGCCGACGAGACGGCGGCCTTCCTCGTCCGCGACCTCGGCACCCCGGAGGGCGGCTTCGCCTCCGCGCTCGACGCCGACACCGAGGGCGTCGAGGGCCTCACCTACGTGTGGACGCCGGCGCAGCTGGTCGAGGTCCTGGGCGAGGACGACGGGCGCTGGGCAGCGGAGCTCTTCACCGTGACCGAGCGCGGCACGTTCGAGCACGGGACGTCGACGCTGCAACTGCTCCGCGACCCGGACGACCCCGAGCGGTTCGCCTCGGTGCGGGCGCGGCTGTCCGAGGCCCGGGCGCGGCGCCCGCAGCCGGCCCGGGACGACAAGGTGGTCACCGCCTGGAACGGGCTCGCGATCGCGGCGCTGGCCGACCACGGCGTCCTCACCGGGGACGACGGATCCGTGGCCGCCGCCCGCCGGGCGGCGGAGCTGCTGGCCTCGACGCACTGGGTGGACGGCCGGCTGCGCCGGGTCTCGAGGAACGGGGTGGCCGGCGCGCCGGCCGGGGTCCTCGAGGACTACGGCGACCTCGCCGAGGGCCTGCTCGCCCTGCACCAGGCCACCGGCGAGGGACGCTGGCTGGAGCTGGCCGGCGACCTGCTCGACGTCGTGGCGGAGCAGTTCATCGACGCCGAGGGCTGGCACGACACCGCCTCCGACGCCGAGGCGCTGGTGCACCGGCCCTTCGACCCGGCCGACGGCCCCACGCCCGCGGGCATCGCGGCCGCCGCCGGTGCCGCGGTCACCTACGCGGCGCTCGCCGGGTCGCCGCGGCACCGCGAGCTGGGGGAGGCGGCCGTCGGGTCACTGGCGCGGCTGGTCGAGCGGGCACCGCAGGCGGCCGGGTGGGCCGCGGCGGTCGGGGAGGCGCTGCTGGCCGGGCCGCTCGAGGTCGCGGTGAGCGGTCCGGCGGGACCGGGGCGCGACGCCCTCGCCGCGGCGGCGCGGGCCTCGGCCAGCCCGGGTGCCGTCGTCGTGGTGGGGGAGCCCGACACCCCGGGGGTCCCGCTGCTCGCGGGTCGACCGCCGGTGGACGGCCGGCCCGCGGCGTACGTGTGCCGCGGGTTCGTGTGCTCGGCGCCGGTCACCGACGTGTCCGCTCTGGGCGCAGCGATGGACCCTTCCTGAGGCCCCGCTCCCGAGCTACGGTGTAAGCGTGTAATCACCACGCTGAGGAGGCCGTCGTGCACGGACACCACCACCGCTTCTCCGACTCCCCGTTCGCCGGCCTGCGCGGCGGGTTCCGCGGGCCCGGCCCCCGCGGCCGCGGTCCCGGCGGCCGCGGGCGGGGCGCCGACTCCGCCCCACCGGTCGACCGCGCCGAGGTGGCCGGCTGGTTCGCCGGCCGGCTGCCCGACGGCTGGTTCACCGGCCCGGTGGAGCTGACCATCGACCGCGACGAGATCACCGTCGTCGGCACGCTGCCGGAGCCGTCGGCCGGGGAGGGCGACCCCGCGGCCGCCCGCGCCGGCCGGATCGCCCGCTTCCGCGAGGAGACCCGCTCGCAGCGCATGGGCATCGCGGACGCGGCGCAGGAGCGCTACGGCCGCTCGGTCGCCTGGGGCGCGGCCTGCGGCGACGCCCGCGAGCTGTTCACCAGCCTCTCCGTGCCGGTCATGACCCGGCTCCGGCAGCCCGAGCGGCTGGTGCTCGACACGCTGGTGGACGCGGGCGTCGCCCGCTCCCGCTCCGATGCGCTGGCCTGGGCCGTGCGCCTGGTCGGGGAGCACGCGGAGTCGTGGCTCGGCGAGCTGCGCGACGCGATGGCCGCCGTCGAGGAGGTGCGCGCGCGGGGTCCCCGCTCCGAGTGAGCGGTGCCAGGCTGGCCGGGTGCCCGAGCCGCTGGACCTGCTGCACGCCGCCTACGCCGACCTCTCGGAGGTGCTCTCGTCCCTGAGCGCCGGCGAGGGCTGGCAGCCGACCGGCTGCGCCGGCTGGACGCCGGTCGACCTGGGTTTCCACCTGCTCGGCGACGCCCGCCGGGCGCTGGTCGCGCTGCACACCCCGGCGCCCGGCCCGGCGGACACCACCGCCGTCGACTACTGGCGGGCCTGGCGTCCGCCGGCGCCGGACGACGAGGACGAGCTGTGGAGCACCCGCGTGGCGGCCAGCGTCCAGGGCGGGTTGGGAGCGGTGCAGCGGCGCTACGCGGAGGCATCCGCCGCGGTCGTCGTGGCGGCCGGCCGGGTGGCGCCGGATGAGGTCGTCGCCAGCCAGGGCGCGGCCCTGACGGTGGCCGACCTGCTGTCCACCCTCGTCGTCGAGGCGGCGGTCCACCACCTGGACCTGGTGCTGCACCTGGACCGGCCCGGGCCCGGCCCGGCGCCGCTGGCCGAGGTGCGCCGCGTGCTCGAGGGCCTGCTCGGCGGCCCGCTGCCGCAGGAGTGGGACGACGTCACCGTGGCCCGGCGCGGCACCGGCCGGGAACCGCTGGAGGCCGGTGACCGCGCCGAGCTGGGGGCCGCGGCAGAGCGGTTCCCGTTGTTCGGCTGAGCACCAGGGACACTGGGGGCGTGACCGCCGCGCTCCCGATCTCGACCGACGTCCTCGTCGTCGGCGCCGGCCCCGCGGGCTCGGCCGCCGCGGCGTGGGCGGCGCGGACCGGCCGGGACGTCGTCCTCGCCGACGCGGCGCGCTTCCCGCGCGACAAGACCTGCGGCGACGGGCTCACCCCCCGCGCGGTCGCCGAGCTCGACGCGCTGGACCTGGGCGACTGGGCGCGGGCCCGCGCCCGCAACCGCGGGCTGCGCGCCGCCGGCTTCGGCCGGGTCTGGGAGCTGCCCTGGCCCGGTGGCGCGTTCCCCGACCACGGCAGCGCGGTGCCGCGCACCGAGCTGGACGCGCGGATCCGCGAGGTCGCGCTGGCCGCCGGCGCCGTTCCGCTGGACGGCGCCCGCGCGGTCGACGTCGAGCGGAACGGCGACCGGGTGACGGGGGTGGTGTTCGAGCTGGCCGACGACGAGACGGTCACCGTCGGCTGCCGGCGGCTCGTGGTCGCCGACGGCGTCCGCTCGCCGCTGGGGCGGGTGCTCGGCCGCGAGTGGCACCGGGAGACCGCCTACGGCGTGGCCGCCCGCGGCTACGTGCGCTCCGCCCGGGCCGACGACGAGTGGATCTCCTCGCACCTGGAGCTGCGTGGCGCCGACGGTGAGCTGCTGTCCGGCTACGGCTGGGTCTTCCCGCTCGGCGCGGCGTCCGGGCAGGTGAACATCGGCGTCGGCACGCTGGCCACCGCGCGCCGTCCCGCGGGCGTGCAGCTCAAGTCGCTGCTGGAGACCTACGCCGACGCCCGCCGCGCGGACTGGCGGCTGGACGGGCCGGTGGAGGCGCCGGCCTCGGCGCTGCTGCCCATGGGCGGCGCGGTGTCGGGGGTCGCGGGCCGGAACTGGGCGCTGATCGGGGACGCCGCCGGGTGTGTGAACCCGCTCAACGGCGAGGGGATCGACTACGGGATGGAGACCGGCCGGACCCTCGCCGGCCTGCTCGACGAGGACGACTGGTCGCTCGCGTGGCCCGCGACGCTGCGCCGGCACTACGGCGAGGCGTTCTCCATCGCGCGGCGGCTGGCCGGGCTGCTCACCGTCCCCCGCTTCCTCCCCGCGGCGGGTCCGGTGGGCATGCGCTCGCCGGCGCTGATGACGGTCGCGCTCCGGGTGATGGGCAACCTGGTCACCGACGCCGACCGCGACGTGGTCGCGCGGGCGTGGCGGCTGGCCGGCCGGCTGTCGGTCCGGGTGGACGACCGCCCGCCGTTCCCCGCCGCCGACCTCCGGACGGCCTGACCCCCGTCGGTTCTCGCGGAAACCGACAGGAGGGGGGCTCCCTCAGCCCAGGAAGGGCGAGTTGTACATCGCGAAGTAGACGGCGATGTAGTGGCAGATCGCGGCCACGATCGTCATTGCGTGGAAGACCTCGTGGTAGCCGAAGACGCCGGGCCACGGGTTGGGCTTTCTGATCGCGTAGGCGATCCCGCCGATCGTGTAGAGCACGCCGCCCACGGCCAGCAGCACCAGCGAGGTGACCCCGGCGATGTGCAGGATGTCGGTGAGGATGAACACCGCGACCCAGCCCAGCCCGATGTAGAGGGGCACGCCGACCCAGCGCGGGGCGGTCGGCCAGGTGAGCTTCAGGCTGACTCCGGCGAGGGCCCCGGCCCAGACCCCGGCGAGGATCCAGTAGCCGGTCGGCTGGTTGACGGCCAGCAGCGCGAACGGCGTGTACGTGCCGGCGATGAACAGGAAGATCATCGAGTGGTCGAGCCGCTTCATGATCTTCCAGCCGCGCGGTGACCAGCGCCGGCGGTGGTAGAGCGCGCTCACCCCGAACAGGCCGCAGATGGTCAGGCAGTAGACCGCCACGGAGAACCCGGAGCGGGCGCCGAGGACCGAGGCCAGCGGGATGAGGACGGCGCCGGCGACGATCGCGCCGAAGAACGCGAACAGGTGCAGCCAGCCCCGCATCCGCGGCCGGGTGTCGGGGTGGTCCCAGTCCTCGTCGGCGAAGTCCTCGGCGGTCCACGTGTGCTCGACGCGTTCGCCCTCGCTGACGACGGTGGCCACGGCGTCGGCGCGCGGCGCCTCGAGCTCAGCGCTGTCCGCCTCGACCCGCACCGGGTCGCGGGCATCGGGGAAGGCGCTCATGGACCGAGGTTAAGCCGCGGAGTCGGCGCGCGCCGGGGGGCGTCGGAGGGCTCCGGACCGGCCCGGCTGTGACCTCCGTGACGGCTGTGACGGGTGTGACTCGTGCGGTCGTGAGACTGCTGTGGCGCAAGTCATGAAGTGCGCTCGCGGCGCCCCTGTGACGATTGCGCAGCAGGACCGGTCCGTCACGCAGATGTGGCTCATGACCTGCACATTCGAGGTCGGCGATCACGCATAGCACCCATGCGGTCCTCCCCAGCTACGACGCGCTTCGGAACACATCAGTTCGTATCGATCTGATTACGAAGCGCTACCGTCCTCGTCGATGTTTCTCAAACTCCTCCTCGCCCGTCGCCTCCTGTCGGCCTGCGTTGTCACCAGCGCCGTCGGAGGTGGCCTCGTCGTCAGCCACGAAGTCGTCGCGGTCGAGCAGCCGCCGGCGGCCGCCACCGCTGCTCCGGCGGAGGACCGCGCCTCCGCGGTCTCCCCGGACGCGGCGTCCCGCGGGTCCCGCGAGTCCTCCTGGAGCCGCTCGCCCGACGCGACCTCCAGCACCGCGACGCAGGCGCCGCCGACCGAGGTCGAGGCGCCGGCCCGCGCGTCCTCGACGCGGCGGACGGGGGGCGGTGCAGGGGCGGGCTCGTCCGCACCCGGCACCCCCCAGGCTCCGCAGCAGCCCCCGGCGGGGACGTCGTCCAGCGCGCCGGCGCCCGCTCCGGCCCCCCGGCCCGCCCCGGCCCCGGCGCCGGCCCCTGCCCCGGCTCCCGCCCCGGCCGCGGTCCCGTCGTCCGGCAGTGCGATCCCCGCCACGAACCTCGACGGCTGGAACCTCGTGCTCGCCGAGGACTTCTCCCGTGACGCCGCGCTCGGCCAGTTCGACTCGGTCTACCCCGGCTGGTCCGGCTACGACGGCGGGCGGGACACCTCCAAGAACGGCACGTACAACAGCGACGCGGTCGTCAGCGTGTCCGGCGGTGTCGTCACCAAGAACCTGCACTCGGGGAACGGCGGCGCCCAGGTCGCGGCGCTCACGCCCGCCGTCAACGGCAAGGCCTGGAACGGGCAGCTGTACGGCCGCTACTCGGTCCGCTTCCGCGCCGACGACGTCCCCGGCTACAAGATCGCGTGGCTGCTGTGGCCGTCGAACGACGACTGGAGCCAGGGCGAGATCGACTTCCCCGAGGCCGACCTCGGCAGCACCATCTCCGGGTTCTCCCACGACGTGACCGGCAACCCGTCGCGCAACGCCTGGCACATGAACACGGGCACGTCGATGACCGACTGGCACACCGCGACCATCGAGTGGACGGCGGACCGGGTCACCTTCATCCTCGACGGCCAGGCGCAGTCGACCACCGACCGCAGCGCCATCCCCACCGACCCCATGCGCTGGGTGCTGCAGACCGAGACCGCGCTCGACGGCGGCGCTCCCGGCGGCGGCGCGTCGGGCCGCGTGCAGGTCGACTGGGTGGCCGCCTGGTCGCGCGCCTGACGCCGACCGGGAGGGGCGCGCTGGTGTCCCTCCCGGGTCGGCAGCGTGACCGGGCGCGGGCCTAGGGTGACCTCCGTGGGGGTGCGTCAGTGGGTGCGCGACGTCCTCACCGAGGTGTACGAGCGGCGGCTGGCGCGGGAGCTCGAGGACGCGCAGGTGCCGCGGCACGTCGGGGTCATCGTCGACGGCAACCGCCGCTGGGCCCGCGCCATCGGGCTGGACGACCCCAACGACGGACACCGCCGCGGCGCGGACCGGATCGCCGGGTTCCTGGGGTGGTGCGACGAGGCGGGCGTGGAGGTGGTCACCCTCTTCCTGCTCTCCACCGACAACCTCTCCCGGCCCGAACCGGAGCTGGTCCCGCTGCTGCGGATCATCGAGGGCGTCGCGGAGGACCTCGCCGCGGCCGACCGGCGATGGCAGCTGCGCGCGGTGGGGGCCCTCGAGCTGCTGCCGGCCGAGACCGTCGCCGTCCTCAAGCAGGCCGAGGAGGCCACCCGGGACCGGCCAGGGGCCACGGTGAACCTCGCCGTGGGCTACGGGGGACGGCGGGAGATCGCCGACGCCGTCCGGTCGCTGTTGGCCGAGCACGCCGAGCGGGGGACGACGCTCGACGAGCTGGTGGGGGTGCTCGACGTGGAGCACATCGCCGAGCACCTCTACACCCGCGGCCAGCCCGATCCGGACCTGGTGATCCGCACCAGCGGGGAGCAGCGGCTGTCGGGGTTCCTGCTCTGGCAGACGGCGCACTCGGAGTTCCACTTCACCGACGTCTACTGGCCCGACTTCCGGCGGGTGGACTTCCTGCGCGCGCTCCGGGCCTACGCCGCCCGACACCGCCGCTTCGGCTGCTGAGAAACTGCCGGTCATGGCGGCCCTCCCTCTCGACGTCCCCCTGGAGTACGTGCGGCTGGGGCTGCGGTTCGACCGGCTGGAGCACGGCTTCGTCGACGCCTACACCGGGGACCGCCGGATCCGGGCGCAGGTCGACGACGAGCCGGCGCCCACTCCGCAGGGGCTGCGCGACCAGGCGCGGGCGCTGCTCGGCGAGCTCGACGTCGCCGGCCTGCCGGCCGACCGCGCCGAGTTCCTCCGCGGCCAGCTGACCGGTCTGGAGTGCACGGCGCGGAAGATGAGCGGCGAGCCGGTCGCGTTCCTCGACGAGGTGGCCAGCTACTTCCAGGTGCGGCTGACCCTCGGCGACCCGGCCGACTACGCCGCCGCGCACGCCGAGCTCGACGCGCTGCTGCCCGGCAGCGCCCCGCTGGCCGAGCGGTACGCCGCGCACCGGCGCCGCGAGGAGTGCCCGCCGCAGCGGCTGTCGGACGCGGTGCACGCGCTGTCCAGCGCGCTGCGCGACCGGGTCCGCGGCGCGTACGGGCTGCCCGAGGTCGAGACGGTGCGGTACGAGGTGGTCACCGACAAGCCCTGGTCGGGGTTCAACTACTACGAGGGGGACTACCGCTCGCGGGTCGCCATCAACGCCGACCTGCCGCACCGGCTGGGGCAGCTCCCGCACCTGGTCGCGCACGAGTCCTACCCGGGGCACCACACCGAGCACTGCCGCAAGGAGCAGGGGCTGGTGGAGCGGGCCGCGCGGCTGGAGCACACCGTCTTCCTCGTCAACACCCCCGAGTGCCTCATGGCCGAGGGGCTGGCCGACCTGGGCGTGCAGGCGTCGATCGGTGCGGGCTGGGGGCCGTGGGCCGCCGACGTCCTCGGCGACCTCGGGCTGCGCTTCGACGGGCACCTGGCCGAGCGGGTCGCGGCCGCGGTGGCGCCGCTCAACCGGGTGCGCCAGGACGCCGCCGTCCTCCTGCACGACCGCGGCGCCGACGCGGACGAGGTGGCCGCCTTCATCCAGCAGTGGTCGCTGGTGAGCGCCGAGCGGGCCCGGCAGCAGCTGCGGTTCCTGACCCACCCGCTGTGGCGGGCGTACACCACCACCTACGTCGAGGGCTTCGACCTGCTCTCGACCTGGCTGGACGCCCGCCCGGCCGGCCAGCCGGTCGCCGACCGCTTCGTCCGGCTGCTGGACGAGCCGCTCACGCCGGCCGCCGTCACCCGAGAGCTGCAGGCCGCCTGAGGCATGGCGCGGCGCAGCCCGGAGGAGGCCCGTGACCTGGGCCTGTGGACGGCGGGGTGGCTCGCCGTCCTGCTCGTCGGCGGCATCTGGTGGGTGGGTGACCTGGCCCTGCAGTGGCCGGTCCTGCTGGTGCCGCTGGGATGGGCGCTGGTCGCCGTCCGGCCGCGGCGGAGGCCCTGGGACGGGTGAGTCGCGTGGTGCCCCGACAGGGTGACACGACGCCGTCCGGACACGTTCCTGTCACCTCCTGGGCCTAACGTCCGCGGTGGAGGGCGAGCTCACCTCGCCGTCCACGGGAGGCCCGGTTGGTGCGACGTCGTTCGTCGACCAGGGGGCCGGTGCCCGGCCCCTGTGCCGGGGCCCGGCCACCTTCGATCCGGGGCGTAGACCGCGCCCCTCGGGAGTCGACTCGTGAGTAATCGCCGCACGTTCGTCCTCGACACCTCCGTCCTGCTCTCGGACCCCGCCGCGCTGCTGCGCCTCGGCGACAACGACGTGGTGCTCCCGCTCGTCGTGATCGGGGAGCTCGAGGACAAGCGCAACCACCCCGAGCTCGGCTGGTTCGCCCGCCAGGCGCTGCGCCTGCTCGACGACCTGCGGGTGGCCCACGGCCGGCTCGACGACCCGGTCCCGGTGGGCGAGGACGGCGGCACCCTGCACGTCGAGCTGAACCACAGCGACCCGTCGGTGCTCCCGGCCGGATTCCGCAACGACAGCAACGACAGCCGGATCATGGTGGTCGCGCTCAACCTGCGGGCCGAGGGGCGCGACGTCTGCCTGGTGACCAAGGACGTGCCGCTGCGCGTGAAGGCGGCCGCCGTGGGCCTGGAGACCGACGAGTACCGGGCGCTGGACGCCGTCGACGCCGGCTGGACCGGCATGGCCGAGCTGTCGCTGGACGACGGCGAGCTGGACGAGCTGTACGAGGCCGGCGAGGTGTTCGTGGCCGCCGCGGCCGAGCTGCCGCCGCACACGGGGCTGGTGCTGCTGTCCTCCCGCGGCTCGGCGCTGGGGCGGGTCACCCCCGACAAGCAGGTGCGGCTGGTGCGCGGGGACCGCGAGGCGTTCGGGCTGCACGGCCGCTCCGCGGAGCAGCGGGTGGCGCTCGACCTGCTGCTGGACCCCGACATCGGCATCGTCTCGCTCGGCGGGCGGGCCGGCACGGGCAAGTCGGCGCTCGCGCTGTGTGCCGGGCTCGAGTCGGTGATGGAGCGCCGGGCGCACAAGAAGGTGGTCATCTTCCGGCCGCTGTACGCCGTCGGGGGCCAGGAGCTCGGGTACCTGCCCGGCGGCGAGGGCGAGAAGATGTCGCCCTGGGCGCAGGCGGTCTACGACACCCTCGGCGCGCTGGTGTCCAAGGACGTGCTCGAGGAGATCGCCTCCCGCGACCTCATCGAGGTGCTGCCCCTCACCCACATCCGCGGCCGGTCGCTGCACGACTCCTTCGTGATCGTCGACGAGGCGCAGTCCCTCGAGCGCGGGGTGCTGCTGACCGTGCTGTCGCGGCTGGGCTCGGGGTCGCGGGTGGTGCTCACCCACGACGTCGCGCAGCGGGACAACCTGCGGGTCGGCCGGCACGACGGGATCGCGGCGGTGGTCGAGCAGCTGAAGGGGCACCCGCTGTTCGCGCACGTGACCCTGACCCGCTCGGAGCGCTCGGCGATCGCCGCGCTGGTCACCGAGATGCTGGAGGACCTCCCGCACTGACCCGGGCCCATTGCGGGCTCGCTCTCGCGGTTCTCTGACCGCGGTCGCGGTGGTACACCACCGCGACCGCGGGCGGAACGCCGCAAGAGGGGGTCAGGCCGCCCGCGCGCCGCGCGCGAAGGCCCGCCGGAGCCGCGCCCCCACGACAGCGGGCCGGTCGAGGTCGCCCCACGTCCACCGGGCCATCTGCCAGCCCGCGTCGCGCATCTCGTCCTCGCGCAGCTTCTCCTCGAACACGGCGTCGCCCGGCTCCTGGCCCGGCCGGAGGAGGCGCCCGTACTTCACCCGCCCGTCGAACTCGGCGAGGGACCGCTGCTCGTGCCAGCCGAAGTCACTGCGGCCGATCAGCCCACCGTCCGCGCGACGCACCGGTACCTGGAGGTCGGGCACAGGCAGCCCGAGCCGCCGGATCAGCACCCGACTCCGGCTCTCCCCGACGCTGCCGCTCCGTGCGTCGGCGAAGTCCAGGACCCGCGCCGCGCGCCGGGCGCCGGGCACGGGGCCCATGCCGGCGAGACAGGCGCGCAGCACCGGCCCGGTGGTGACGCCGGCAGCGAGCGCGGCGTCCGCCGTGACCACGGCCGGCTCGAAGGGGACGGTGCGGGCCAGGTCGACGACGGTGCGGGTGGCGTCGGTGACCAGGAGCCCATCGACGAGGACGACCTGGTCGTCCGGGACCTCGGCGACGTGGAGGTGCACCCGGGCGCTCCCGCTCCCCGCAGCCGGCGGGCGCCGGACCAGGTGCACCCGCGGCAGGGCGACGCCCCACAGCGGCAACCCGTGCAGGACCGCCGCCGACCCGTGGCTGACGAACCCGGGGCGGCGCAGCCCGGCGACCGTCGCGGTGATGACGAGGCGCCGGCGCTCGGCCACGGCCCCGGGAGCCAGGTAGGCGCCGCGCTGCAGGCGTTCCAGCTCGCCGCGGCGGACCATCCGGGCCAGCTCGCCGTCCGAGAGGCCACCGGCGAGGGCGTCGCCGCGGCGGAGCAGTTCGGGCCACGGTTCTCGATCGCTCACCGGGGCAGCGTGACCGCCGCCCGCGGGTGCGCGGGTCCGTCGGCGCGACCTGTGGACAGCTCCGCCGTGCTCTTGCGGTGTCCCAGCCGCTCCTGCGGCGGTGCAGCGCCGCGACAGCAGGCAGGACACCGCAGGAGTGCTCGGTCAGGCGGGCGGGGTCGCCCGCTCGGGGTCGGCGTCGGCCGGCGCGGGGGGACGGCGGGGCGCGCCGGCCCAGCGCAGCAGCGCGACGGCCGCCCACGCGGCGAGGAGGCACCACGGCAGCCGCACGGCGACCTCGTCCAGCGAGAGGTCGCCGCGCAGGCCGAGCGCGAGGAGCGGCAGGGCGAGGAGGAGTCCCACCGCGAGCACGTCCCAGCGCAGAGGGCTCATGACCCGGCGCTCTCCAGCCGCTCGCACAGCAGCGACGCCCAGCGGTGCGCGGTCGCCCGTGCGCCGTCGAGGAGGGCCACGGGCGTGGTGCTGCGGGAGAGCACCGCGGCCGGGTCGGCGGTCAGGTCGGTGTCCTGGACCATGAGCGCGTCGACGCGCGGCAGCGCGTCCAGCCACGGACCGACGTCCTCCGGCTTGCGGGTGGCCTCCACCACGGCCCAGACGCCGGCCGGCGCGAAGACCGCGATCATCTGCTCCAGCCAGGCGCCGCCGCCGGCGCGCAGCGGGGCGTCGACCGCCACGATCGTCAGCGCGCCGGACCGCTCGGCCTCCTGCTTGCGCTCGAGCGCGACCTCGATGCTGCTGACCCGGCTGCTGCGCGGGGCGAGCGCGCCGAGGTCGCCGCGGCTGGCCCACTGCAGCCGCTCGCCGTCCAGCCGCAGGGAGGCGGCCAGCGAGCGGGCGGCGGCGAGGGTCTCGACACCGGGCCCGACGAGGAGCAGCACGTCGCCCTGGGCGCTCGGCAGCGCCGGCGCGCTGGGCAGACCGGCGGCCAGCGCCCGGGTGAGCGCCGCGTACGTGCCGCGGCGGGCGACCTCGGCGGGGAAGTCGTCGCCGAGCAGCCGCTCGGGCACGCCCAGCTCCAGCAGGCGGCCGACGACGGCCTCCTCGGCCGCGCCGACGACGGGGCCGGTGCCGCCGCCGGACGGCGGACGCTCGCGCACCGACGTCACGACCATCGGGGCGCTGCGCCGCCAGGACGCGGCGCGCTTGTCGACGGGCAGCCGGGTCACCGTGGCCAGCCCGCCGGCACCCTGGCCGAGGGCGGCCCGGGCGACCTGCTGGCCCGGGGGCAGTGGCGGACGGCGGATCGAGGGTGGCACCGGCGGCCGCGACAGCAGCGGCGGGACGGCGAGCGCGCTGCCCGGCGCGGGCGGGGGCAGCAGCGACAGCGGGGGCAGGATCGTCGTGGCGTCCAGCGGCATGGGAGCCGGGTCGCTGGCGGTCGGGGCCAGCACCTCGGCGACCACCTCCCACTCGTCGGCCTCGGCGTCGGCGTCGACCCACATCGGGATCTCGGCCGTGTGCGCCTCGGCGAAGGCGTAGTCGTGGTCGTCGGCGGCCGGGGTGCCGGCCGGCACCTGCTCCTCGACCGTCGAGCCGGCCAGCACGCCGCGCAGCAGCTGGGTGAGCGCGGCGTCGGAGGTGTCGTGGGCGAGCGCCGCGCGCAGCACCTCGGCGATGGCCTCCTCGCGGGAGGTGATCGGCCCGGTGGCGAAGTCCGGCTCGCTGACCCACTCCGGCACGGCGACCGGCGGGACCGCCGGGTCGGCCTCGACGGAGGGGACCCGGACGGCGGCGGCCTCGACGGTCGCGGGCTCGACGGGGGGCGCGGCCACGGTCACCGCCTCGACGGGGACCTCGACCGGGGCGGCCACGGGAGCCTGCGCCACCGGGGGAACGGGCTCGGCGACCGGCGCCGCGGCGACCGGCGGCACGTCCGCCACCGGCTGGACGGCGGGAGCGGCGACCGGCTGAGGCGCCGGCGCGGCAGCCGCGGCCGGGCGCGCGGGGGCGGCGGTGGGAGCGGGGCCCCACAGGACGTCCGGCGAGGGCGGCTCGACGGTCGGCACGGGGGCCGCCGGAGCCGCCGGGGCAGCCGGTTCGGGGGCCTGGACCACGGCCGGAGCCGGAGCCGGGGTCTGGGCCGGAGCGGGCGGAGGAGTGGCGGCGGCCGGGGCGGCCGGCTCCCACGCGGCCGGGGCCTGCTCCCACGCGGTCGGAGCGGGCTCCCAGGCCGGGGCCGCCGCCGGGGCCTGCTCCCACGCGGTCGGAACGGGCTCCCAGGCGTCCGGGGCCACCGCGGCGACGGCCTCGTCGACGGCGTCGCGGACGTCGACGTCGCGGGCCACCATCTGCGCCAGCGCGGCGGTGAAGGGCGAGGGCGCGGACGGGGCGTCGTCCACCAGCGGGGCGGCGGCCCGCGGCGCCGCGGCGGCGGAACGAGGAGCGGCAGCACCGGGCGCGGCAGCACGAGCGCCTGCGGCCCGACCGCCGGCCGGGGCGCGTCCGGCCGGGCGGGAGCCGCGGGACACGGCGGTGCGCGAGTAGAGGTCCACGTCCTCGTCCGCGTGCCCGGACAGCAGCCCGGCGACCTCGTCGACCGGGTCGGGCAGCACCGGGTCGCGGCGCAGCGCGGCCTCGATGCGCGCCGCGGACTCGGCGCGGGAGGCCGGCCGGCGCTCGACGACGGGCGCCGGTGCGATCTCCTCCACCTCGGCGACGAAGCGCTCGGTGCTGAAGAAGCCCATCACCCCGCCGGAGCGGACGCGGCGGATGCCGACGATGCGGACCGAGGACCCGTACTTCTCGCGCGCGGCGGCGATCGCGGCCTCGCGCGAGGCGCCCTCAACGGATGGCAACGGCACCGTTCACCACTCCCAGTGACTCGATCTGGGCCGTCCGGGAGACCTCCGTGTAGGAGATCACCGGCAGGCGGGGGAGGATCTGACGCATCAGGCGGGACAGAGCGGCCCGGACCTGCGGGGAACACACCAGCACCGGGGACATCCCGAGCCGCTCGGCGTCGCCGAGCAGTCCGGTGCACCCGTTGACGAGGGCGTCGACCGTGCCGGCGTCGAGCGCGAGCACCTGACCGCCCTCGCTCTGCCGCACCGACTCCAGCAGCCGCTGCTCGAACGCGGGGTCGAGGGTCAGCACGTGCAGCCGCTCGTCGGGCGTGACGTAGGGGTGGCTGATCGCCGACCCGAGCGCCGCCCGGGCCGCCTCGACCAGGCCGTCGACGTCGGTGGAGACCTTCGCCCGGACCGACAGCGCCTCGAAGATGCGCACCAGGTCGCGGATGGAGACGTTCTCGTCCAGCAGCCCGTGCAGCACCCGCTGGATCTCGCCCAGGGTGAGCAGGGTCGGGGTGAGCTCCTCGACGACGACCGGGTGGGTGCGCTTGACCATCTCGACCAGCACCCGCACGTCCTCGCGGCCGAGCAGCTCGGCGGCGTGCTGGCGGACCACCTCGGCCAGGTGGGTGGTGATGACCGAGGAGCGGTCGACGACGGTCGCGCCGGCCATCTCCGCCTGGCGCTGCAGCTCGACCGGCACCCACTTGGCCGGGAGTCCGAACACCGGCTCCCGGGTGGCCTTGCCGGGCAGGCCGTCGAGGTTGTCGCCGATGGCCAGGACGGTGCCCGCCGGGGAGGTGCCCTTCGCGGCCGGGACGCCGTTGAGCCAGATGACGTACTGCGAGGCCGGCAGGTCCAGGTTGTCGCGGGTGCGCACCAGGGGGATGACCAGCCCGGTGTCCATCGCGACCTTCCGGCGCAGCGCCTTGACGCGGTCAAGCAGGTCGCCGCCGCGGGCGCTGTCGACCAGGTCGACCAGGTCGAAGGCCACCTCGAGCTCCAGCGGGTCCACCCGCATCTTCTCGGCGATCGCCTCGGGGGAGTCGGGTGCGGCCTCCTCCTCCGCCGCGGACGTCGGCTCGGCGTCGTCGTCCTCGAGCGGGGTCTCCTGCATGCGCGCGGCCATGAGCAGGAACAGGCCACCGATGAGGAGGAACGGCAGCTTGGGGAGCCCCGGGATCAGGCAGAGGGCGATCGCGGCGCCGCCGGCGATGCGCACCGGCTGCTTGAAGCGGCCGAGCTGGGCGATCAGGTCGCTGCCCATGTCCCCGTCGGAGGCCGAGCGGGTGACGATGATGCCGGTCGCGGTGGACAGCAGCAGCGCCGGGATCTGCGAGACCAGGCCGTCGCCGACGGTCAGCAGCGAGTAGGTCGAGACCGCCTCGCCGGGGGCCATGCCCCGCTGCATGACGCCGATGGCCATGCCACCGATGAGGTTGATCAGCGTGATGATGATGGCCGCGATGGCGTCGCCCTTGACGAACTTCGAGGCACCGTCCATCGAGCCGTAGAAGTCGGCCTCGGCGGTGACCTCGGTGCGCCGCCGGCGGGCCTGCTTCTCGTTGATCAGCCCGGCGTTGAGGTCGGCGTCGATGGCCATCTGCTTGCCGGGCATCGCGTCGAGGGTGAAGCGCGCCCCGACCTCGGCGACGCGGCCGGCACCGTTGGTGATGACGACGAACTGGATGATCGTCAGGATCACGAAGATCACCAGACCGACGATCAGCGAGCCGCCGATCACGAAGTGCCCGAAGGCCTCGATGACCTTGCCGGCGTAGCCGTCGGTGAGCACCAGCCGCGTCGAGGAGACGTTGAGCGCCAGCCGGAACAGCGTCGCGATGAGGATCAGCGACGGGAAGACGGCGAAGTCCAGGGGCCGCTTGATCTGCATGGCGACCAGCAGGATCAGCAGCGACGCGGTGATGTTGAGGCCCAGCAGCAGGTCGAGCACCGCCGCGGGCAGGGGCACGACCAGCATGAGGACGATGGCCACCACGCCGATCGGGACGGCGGCCTTCGTCAGCTTCTGCACGAGTGAACTCATCGGCAGTTCGGCTTGAGGGGGGCACGGGCGCCGCGCCGTCCGCCCCACCCGTCACGGGTGCCCCAGCAGCACCTCAGCCGCGGCGGCGGCCGGCGACCGGGAGGTCCTCGGCCGGGGGCGGCGCGAAGCCGGGGCGGTGGAACCCGCCGCGGACGCCGCGCGCCGACAGCTGCATGACGAAGGCCAGCACCCGCGCGACGGCGGTGAACAGCTGCGCGGGGACCTCCTGGCCGACGTCGCAGGAGGCGTGCAGCGCCCGGGCCAGCGGGATGTCCTGCACCATCGGCACCCGCGCCTCGGCGGCCTTCTCGCGCAGCTTGGCGGCGATCTCGTCGGCGCCCTTGGCGACCACGCGCGGCGCACCCCGGTCGGACTCGTACTTGAGCGCGACCGCGACGTGGGTGGGGTTGACCAGCAGGACGTCGGCGGTGGCGACCTCGCTCATCATCCGGTTGCGCGACATCGCCATCTGGGTGGCGCGGCGCTGCGCCTTCACGTGCGGGTCGCCCTCGGACTGCTTGTGCTCCTGCTGGATCTCGTACTTGCTCATCTTGAGCTTCTTCATCATCTGCTGGCGGACGACGAGGTAGTCCGCGACCGCGATGACCAGGCCCGTCACCGCCACCACCCGGAACATGAGCACCGCCGAGGAGGTGAAGGTGGCGGCGATGGCCGACAGCGGCAGCGCACCCGAGGCCGAGACCAGCTCCTGCGCCCGGCCGCTGGTGACGATGACGACGGCGAGCAGGGCGGCGGTCTTGATGACGGCCTTGGTCGCCTCCCAGATGCCGTGGGTGCCGAACATCCGCTTCACCCCGGGGAACGGGTTGAGCTTCTTCAGCGTCGGCTTCAGGGGCTTGCCCGAGAGCGTGACCCCGCCCTGGGCGGCGGAGGCGACCACGCCGACCACCATGAGCCCGAGCGCCATCGGGAGCACGGTGGTGAGGAACGTGCCCAGCGCCTGCCCCAGCAGCGCCGAGATGGCGCTGGACTCCGGGTGCGTGGCGACCGCGCCGATCTGCACGAACAGGGCCCCGACCCCGTCGAAGGCGTTGCCCACAAGCATCGGCAGCAGCACGCTCGCCGCCGCCGCGCCCAGCCAGGAGCCCAGCTCCTGGGTGCGCGGGATCTGCCCGTCCTTGCGCGACTCCTTGAGCCGCTTGGCAGTCGGCTTCTCGGTCTTCTCACCGCCGGGACCGTCCTTGGCCACGGCTCACCCGCTCCGCAGCGAGACCATCGCCCGCGTCGCGTGCTCGAGCAGCTGGTCGAGGGCGGGCGGGAGGAGCGGGAACGTCAGGCCCAGCAGGGTGAGGGTCAGCATGATCTTCACCGGGAAGCCGAACGAGAAGATGTTCAGGGCCGGCGCGGCCTTGCTGAGCAGCGCCAGCGCGACGTCGGCCAGCAGCAGCACCGCCACCATGGGGCCGGCGATCTGCAGCGCCGCCAGGAACATCATCGAGAACGCGGTGAGCAGCACCTGGCCCAGCTGGTCGGTCGGGACGCCGCCGGCCACCGGCAGCCCCTCGTAGGAGGTCGCGAAGCCGCGGACGATGAGCAGGTGACCGCCGCTGGTGAACAGCAGCGTGGTCGCCAGCAGGTAGTGCAGCCGGCCGATCGATCCGGTCGTCGTCGCCGACATCGGGTCGTAGGCAGGCTGCAGCGTGAAGCCACCGGTGAGGTCGATGAGGTCACCGGCGTACTGGACGGCGGCGAACAGCAGGTGGACCACGAAGCCGAGCGCGGCCCCGATGACCACCTCGGTGATCGCCCCGACGATGAGGAACCCGGTCGTCGGCTCGGGGAGCTGGGGGGCGATCCGCGTCATCAGCGCCACCGACAGCGCCATGGCCAGCGCGCCCTTCACCGGTGCCGGGATGCCCCGCGAGTTGAACGGCGGCGACAGCACGATGAAGCCGGCCGCCCGGGCGGTCCCGAGCAGCAGGGCCGCGAGCGTGGTCGCCGGGACCTCGAGGTCCACGGTCGCGCCCTCAGGTCCGGTCGAGCAGCCGGGGCAGCGTCTCGAACAGGCCCTCGGTGAAGCTGACCAGCTCGTTGAGCACCCAGTTGCCCGTGACCAGGAGGGCGATCGCGACGGCGATCATCTTCGGCACGAAGGACAGCGTCTGCTCCTGGATCTGCGTGGCCGCCTGGAACAGCGAGATCAGGAAGCCGACCAGCAGCGCGGTCAGCAGGATCGGGGCGGCGACCTTCGCGGCGACCAGCATGGTCCGGACCGCGATCTCGGTGACGTCGGCGTCGCTCATCGCCCGCTCACCCGTAGCTCCCGACGAGCGCCGTCGTGATCAGCGCCCACCCGTCGACCACCACGAACAGCAGCAGCTTGAACGGCAGGGACACCATCGCCGGCGGCACCATCATCATGCCCATCGCCATGAGCGCGGCGCTGACGATCATGTCGAGCACGAGGAACGGGATGAACACGACCAGGCCGATGATGAAGGCGCTCTTGAGCTCGGAGAGCACGAACGCCGGCACCAGCGTGGTCATGCTGACCGCCTCCCGGTCGGCCGGCGCCTCCTCGCCGGAGAGGCCCACCATGAGCGTGAGCTCGTCCTCGCGGGTGTTGGCGAGCAGGAACTCCTTGAGCGGCACGACGCCGGTCTCGTAGGCCTGCGACACCGTCACCTGACCGTCGAGGTAGGGCTGCACCGCCACCTCGTTGATGTCGGAGAACACCGGGCCCATGACGAACAGCGTCAGGAACAGCGCGATGCCGGTGAGCACCGAGTTGGGCGGCGACGACTGCATCCCCAGCGCGTTGCGGGTCAGCGACAGCACCACGATGATCTTGGTGAACGAGGTGCACAGCAGCAGCACCGACGGCGCCACCGACAGCACGGTGATCGCCAGGATCAGCGTGATCGAGCTGCTCGGGCTGCCGCTGCCGACGGAGATGTCCACGCCGCCGTCGACGGCGGGCACCGTGGGTGCGACCGGGGCGGTCGGCGCGGTCGGTGCCGTGGGCGCCGCCGAGGCGGGGTCGGCCAGGAGGGCGAGGACGACGCCGACCAGCGCCACCAGCAGCAGGACCAGGCCCGCGCGGCGGGCGAACGGCGCGCCGCGGGGGGCGGCCGGGGAGGACGAGGCCATCAGCGGCGGACCGTCCGCTCCCGCAGCTGCTGCACGAACGTCGTCCAGCCGGCACGGTCGAACACGGATCCGGCGAGGACGCCGGTGGACGGTGCGGTCGCCGGCCGGGCCATCGCGGCCTGCCGCTCCTGCACCGCCTCCTCGACCGCGTCGCCGTCCACCTCGGCGAGCAGGGTGACCTGCTCCTCGGTGGCCCCGACGACGAGGACGCGGCCGGCGATGCGGACGACGGTGACCGAGCTGGCCCGGCCCATGCGCTGGCGGGCGACCACCTCGATCAGGCCGCTGCCCTGGCCCAGCCCGCGCTTCTTGGCCAGGCGGGCGGCGAACCACAGCACGCCGCCGATGAAGGCCAGCGACAGCAGCAGCCGGATGACCATCCAGGTCATGGGGCCACCTCGGCCGCGTCGGTGACGATCTCGCTGATCCGCAGGCCGAAGTCCTCGTCGACGACGACGACCTCGCCGCGGGCGATGAGGGTGCCGTTGACCAGCAGGTCGGCCGGCGCGCTGGCGGCGCGGTCGAGCTCCACCACCTCGCCGGGGTGCAGGGAGAGCAGCTCGCCGACGGTCATCCGGGTCCGGCCGATCTCGACGGTGACCTCCATGGCCACGTGCCGCAGCAGGTCCAGGCTGCCGCGCTGGGTGCGCGGCTGGGGGAGGGTGACCTGCAGGCCGAGGGCCGCCTCGACGGTGCCGTTGCCGGCGAGCAGCGGAACGGCGACGAACATGCCCTTGTCGCGCAGCCCGTCCATCGCGGTGTCGGGGTCCTCGACGCGCTCGGAGTCCACGCGGACCCGGCCCAGCGTCGCGGCGGCGGCCTCCAGCGCCGGGCGCAGGGCCGCGGCGAGGTCCATCGGGCCGACGGGGGAGTTGGCCAGCGCGTCGGCGATCTCGGCGGAGACCACCAGCGCGACGTCGCCGGTGACCTCGCCGGAGAGCCGGGCGATGACCGCCGCGGCCGCGTCGGCCGGCAGCAGGACGGCGTCCGGGTCGCTGACCGGCGTGCCCGGCACCAGCTCGACCGCGGCCGGCACCAGGGCGGCGGCCGCGCGGGCGGCGGAGGCCACGACGGCGATCACGGTCTCGGAGGCCTGGGAGTGCTCCACGGAGGCGGTCATGCGGTGTCCTTCTGGGCAGCGAGGGGGGTGGGCACGATGGCGGCGGCGAGCCGGCGCCGGTGGTTGCTGGCGATCGCGTAGGCGAACGTCACGTCGTTGGTGGTGACCTCGAGCGGCGCGTCCTGCGGGTGGCGCAGCAGGAGGACGTCGCCGACGGCGAGGGAGAGCAGGTCCTCGGAGGAGACCTCGAGCGGGGCGAACCGCACCCCGACCTCGACCGGCACCTGGGTCAGCCGCTCGGTGAGCGCCTCGAAGGCCCGCCGGCGCTTGGCCTGGGCCGACTCCGACAGGTGCGGGGAGGCGGCGTTGTTGAGCGCGGGCGCGAAGGAGGAGAACGGCAGCACCAGCGTGGCCTCACCGCTGCGGCTGCCGATCCCGATCGCGAACGTCGCGACCATGACCGTGTCCGAGCCGGCGGCGGCCTGGGCGAGCTGCGGGTTGTACTCGACCTCGCTGAGCTCCGGCTGCAGCTCCACGATGTGCTCGAACGAGGTGGTGAACTCCTGCAGCAGCCGGGTGAGCAGGTGGTTGGTGATGGTCGTCTCCATCACCGTCATCGGCCGGTCGGGCTGCGAGGCGGCGCCGGAGCCGCCCAGCATGTGGTCCACGGAGGCCATGGCGATGTCGAGCGGGTAGGCCAGGAGTCCCTTGCCGGCCAGCGGCTCGATCGTGAACGTCGCCATGAACCAGGGGTTGGACAGGGTGGCGACGTAGTCGTCGTAGGAGTGCTGCTCGATGCTCAGCAGCTCCAACCGCGCGCCGGTGCGCAGCATCGTCGTCAGGACGGTCGTCGCCTGGCGGGCGAAGGACTCCTGGGCGATCTGCAGCACCCGCACGTGCTCGCGGGAGAGCTTCGTGGGCCGGCGGAAGTCGTAGGTGCGGGGCGCCCCGCGCCGGCCGGAGCGGGCGGGACCCGTTGCCGCTGCTGACAGCGGGCCCTGGGCGGGTCCGTTCTCGAGGCGGGTCACCCTCCCCTCATCGGCGGGGAACGAGTCCGCCCTGACCGGCGGCGGAGACGCGGCGGATCGGGGGGGACGGGTGTGACTGGTGGTGTGCAGGGTGCCGGCGGGACGTGCCCCGGCGCCCGGGCCTACTGGGTGACGTACTCGGTCAGGTACACGCCCATGACCATCTCGGCGCCGTCCTCGGTGTAGGCCTCGACGATCTTCTGCTCGAGCGCCGTCTTGAGGGCGTCGCGCGCGCCGGTCACGTCGCCCGGCTGGGCCTGCGAGTAGGTCGCGATGACCATGTCCAGGGCCTTCGAGCCGTCGACGGCGGCGCCGCCGTGCCCGCCGCCGGCGGCCGCCTCGGTCAGCTGGAGGGCGATCCCGACCTTGAGGTAGCCGCCGCCCGCGAGGTTCACCGCGATGGACTCGAGGGGGAGCACCTCCCCGGCCACCGGCTCCTCGGCGGCGGCCTCACCGCTGCCGGCGAAGAGGAAGAAGTAGGCCGCGCCGGCCACCGCGAGCACCGCGACCAGGGCGATGACCAGCAGCTTCTTCTTGCCGCCCTTGGCCTCGGTCTCCTCGACGGGCTTCTTCTCACTGTCCTTCTTGGCCATGGGTGCCTCCCTGGTTCGTGCCGGCGTCCAGGCCGGGCAGCAGGTCGTTGGCCTCCGCGGAGGCCGTGGACAGGACGACGACGTCGACCCGCCGGTTGACAGTGAGGGCGTTCGGGTCCGACGTCGGCACGAGCGGCCGGGTGTCGGAGTAGCCGTTGGCGACCATGCGCCCCTGGGGGACGCCGCCGCCCGCCAGGTGCCGGACGACGGTCGTCGCCCGGTAGGCCGACAGCTCCCAGTTGGACGGCCACGGCCCGCCGGGGGTGACCGGCAGGTGGTTGGCGTGCCCCTCGACACCCAGCTCGTTGGGCAGGTCGCGCAGCGTCGGTGCCAGCGCGTCGAGGAGGGACCGGCCCTCGGGGCGCAGCACGGCCTCCTCGGCGTCGAACAGAACCTGGTCGGCGACGATGTGCACGACCAGGCCGCGCTCGTCGATCTCGTACTGCGCCGCGCCGGCGTGGCCGGAGGCGGCGAGCGCGGCCTCGATCCGGTCCCGGGCGGCGGCGAGCTCGTCGTACTGCGACTTGGCCTCGGCGGCGACCCGCTGCGCCTCGGCCAGCGCGGCCTGCGCCGCGGCGGCGTCGACGTCGGCCTGGGAGACGGTCTGCTCCGGCGGGATGACCGAGGCGATGTCGATCGCACCGGGCAGGCCGTCGAGCACCGCGCCGTCGGGAGTGGGGCTGGTCAGGACCGAGACGGGGGTGCCGAAGGCGTCCGACATGCCCTTGGCCAGGGCGGCGAACTTCTGCTCGTCCACCTTGCTCATCGCGAAGAGCACCACGAACAGCACGAACAGCAGCGTCATCATGTCGAAGCCCGACACCAGCCACCGTTCGTGGTTCTCGTGCTCCTCGTGCTCCTCGTGCTTCTTGCCGCGGCGGCGGCCGTGACCGGTGCTCAAGGAGTCACGCCGCTTCCTTGGTCAGCGAGCCCGGCGGCACGAGGGAGGTCAGCTTGAGCCGGACGGCGCGCGGGCTGGTGCCGGCCTGGATCTCGGTGATGCCCTCGACGAGCAGCTCCATCTGCGCCGCCTGCAGCGCGCTGACCCGGAGGATCTTGGCGCCCATCGGCAGGAACCAGAAGTTGGCGGCCATGACGCCCCACAGCGTGGCGATGAACGCCGCGGCGACCATCGGGCCGAGCGTCTCGGGGTTGTTCAGGTTCCCCATGACGTTCATCAGGCCGACGATGCAGCCCAGGATGCCGATGGTCGGCGCGTAGCCGCCCATGTTGTTCATGAACTTGGCGGCGACCTTGTCCTCGGCCTTCTTCGCGGCGATCTCGCTCTCGAGGACGGCGCGCAGCTCCTCGGGGTCGGTGCCGTCGATGCCCATCTGCAGACCGCGCCTGAGGAACGGGTCCTCGATGGCCTTCACCTGCGCCTCGAGCGCGAGCAGACCCTCCTTGCGGGCCTTCTCGGCAAGGGTGACCAGCGTCTGGATCTGTTCGGTCGGCGGCGGCACCTTGGCCGGCAGCACGGCCATCTTGAACCAGCTGCCGACCTTCTTGAGGTCGTCCATGGTCTGGCTGGCCGCCGCCGCGCCGAAGGTCGCGACGACGACCAGGACGATCGCCGGCAGGAAGAGCAGCGACATCGGGTCGGCGCCTTCGAGGATCATGAAGACGACCAGCGCGATGATGGAGATCGCGAACCCGATCAGGGTGGCCGGGTCCATGGGTCAGCGCTCCTCGCGGGCCGGGAAGGGGACGACGGCGGCGTGCCCGTCGTCCGCCGTCGACTGCAGCGGCGAGCGGTAGGTGCCGCGGTCCATCTCGTAGGCCGTCGCGAGGATGCTGGCGCGGTACTCGCGGATCTCCACGAGGACCTCCTCCACGGTCTCGGACACGACGTACTTGGTGCCGTCGACCAGGAAGACGACGGTGTCGGGATGGCCCTCGACCCGCTCGACGAGGTCGGGGTTGAGCGCGAACCGCTCTCCGTTCAGGCGGGTCACACGGATCACGGGGGGCCTCATGCTCGGTCGGGAGGGGCGGGGAGGGGCAGCCGCGAGCGGCGCTGCCGGGCTGTCCTTGTCATCGGCCTCGCGGCCGCCCGGCTTGAGCCGAACGGGCCGCCTCACCCCGCGGGGTGACCTGCGGGAACCGCCGGACAGCACGGCGGCCCGGCCCCCTCCAGGAGGGGACCGGGCCGCGCCCTGGCGACGTGCTGGAACGGCCTCTCTGCAGGTGGCCCCGTCGGCCCCGTCCCGGGCACCGCCCCGAGCTCGCGAGGGGTGGGGAGGACGGGGTCCTCACTCAGCGCTTGAGGTTGACCAGGTCCTGCAGGATCTCGTCGGAGCTGGTGATCACCCGGCTGTTGGCCTGGAAGCCGCGCTGGGCGACGATCAGGCCGGTGAACTCCTCGGCCAGGTCGACGTTGGACATCTCCAGCGCGCCGGCGTTGAGGACGCCGCGGCCGCCCGTGCCGGCCTGGCCGATCAGCGGGAGCCCCGAGTTGTTCGCGGGCCGGTAGGTGCTGCTGCCGGACTTCTCCAGGCCGCCGGGGTTGGCGAAGGTGGCCAGGGCCAGCTGACCGAGGACCTTGGTCTGCCGGTTCGAGAAGACCCCGGTGATCGTGCCGTCGTTGCCGAGGCTGAAGGACTCCAGGACGCCGGCGGAGTAGCCGTTCTGCTTGTCCGCCACGACCGTGGTCGGGCTGCCGTACTGCGTGACCGCGCCCAGGTCGATGGTCACCGGACCGGTCCAGCCCGCCGGGAGGGTGTCCAGCTCGAAGTCGAGGTCGTCCAGCGCCGTCCCGTCGCTCGCCAGCGCGGTCAGCCGGCCGCTGCCGCTGAAGCTCAGCTGCACGGGCTCGTCGAGCAGGTCGCCGCCCGGGCCGGTCACCATGAGGTCCCAGCCGCCCGCGGTCTTCTCGAAGGCGTAGGTGACCGGGACCTCCTTGCCCAGGCTGTCGTACATGGTGATGGAGGACTCCACCCGCTTGCCGGTCTCGGCGGCCGCGGAGAGGTTGCCCATGAGCGAGCCGGTGCCGGTCGCGCGCGGCTCGGTGCCCTGACCGAAGGGGATCTTCAGGTCGCCGATGGGGCCGTTGGCGTCGACCTGGCCGTCGATGTCGGCCGTCCAGCCCTGCAGGATCGCGCCGCTGTCGGTGAGCATGTTGCCCGCCGCGTCGAAGCCGAAGGACCCCGAGCGGGTGAACAGCTGCTGGGTGCCGGACTGGACGACGAAGAACCCGTCGCCCTCGATCATGAAGTCGGTCGCGCGGCCGGTGGTCTGGGTGGCGCCCTGCGCCCAGTTGGTGCTGATGCCGGCGACCTTGACGCCGAGGCCGACCTGCGCGGGGTTGCTGCCGCCGGAGCCCTCGGCGGGGGCGCCACCGGCCCGCAGCATCTGGGACAGGGCGGCCTCGAAGACGGTCGACTGCGCCTTGTAGCCGACGGTGTTGACGTTGGCGATGTTGTTGCCGGTGACGTCCATCTTGGTCTGGTGGGCCTTCAGGCCGGAGATGGCGGAGAACATGGAGCGCAGCATCGGGGGAACTCCTCGGAGTCGGTCGGGCCGGAGTCGGTCGGGCTGGGGAGGGACGCTCGCGGGGGCGGGCGGGGTGGTCAGGAGGCGGTCGTCGAGGTGCCGGTGGCCGGCGGGGTCTGGGCGATCTCGGTGACGCGGCCGAGCGGCACCTCGACCTTGCCGACCATGACGACGGCCTCGGAGGTGTCGGTGCCGAGGCGCACGGACGTCGCCACGCCGGAGACGCTGGCGCCGGTGGCGGAGGTGTAGGTGACCGTCCGGCCGACCAGGGCGCCGGCGCTGGTGGACCGCTGCAGCGCGAGCAGCGAGGCGTTCTGCGTGGCCAGCTGCTCCAGCTTCTCCACCTGCGTGAACGTCGCGGTCTGCGACATCATCTGGCTGCTGTCGACGGGCTTGGACGGGTCCTGGTAGCGCATCTGGGCGACCAGGAGCTTGAGGAACACGTCCTTGCCCATCTGGTCCTTGCGGTCCACCGCGGTGGTGGGTGCGGTGTGGGCCAGCGCGGCACCGCTGGTGCCGCTCACTGCATCCGGCATCGGTCGCTCCTCTCAGACGCGGATGTCCACGCCGGCGGACGTGGACGGGGTGGGGTGGGGGCCGGGGCGGGGCTCGGCGTCGGCCTGCCGCAGCCACGGCCGGGCCCGGCCGTCGCCGCGGTCCTGCTGGCCGGGGCGGTCGCCGGGGGCCTGCTGCGAGGCCGAGGACCAGCTGCTGCCGGAGTCGCGGTCGACCGAGGCGTTGCCGCAGCTCAGGCCGGCGGCCTGGAGGTCCCGGCGGAGGTCCGGGAGGGCGTCGAGCAGGGCGGCCCGCCCGGCCTCGGTGGACCCGCGCAGGGTCAGGTCGACCGAGCCCTGGGACAGGGTCACGTGCACCTCGACCCGGCCGAGGTCCTCGGGGGTCAGCACCACGCTCATCGTGTGCACACCGTCGGGGCTGCTGCGGAGGACCGCGACGTGCGAGGCGACCTGGGTGGCCACGGGGGCGGCGCCGCCGTCGTCCGCGGGCCGGGTCGCTGCGGGGGCCGACGCGGATGCCGGCGCCGGGGCCGCGGCGACCGCGCCGACGTCCGCCGAGGCACCGGAGTCCGGCTGGACCTCCGCGTCGCCCGCGGCCGGCAGGCCGGCGACCGGGGTCTCCGCGGACGTCGCCGTCGGCAGCGCGGCCGGCAGGGACGGGACCGGCGGGACCGCGGTGTCGACGGGTGCAGCGGTCACGACGGTCAGGAGGGTCGCAGTCGGTGCGCCGTCGGCCGGCGCCGCGGTCGCCGCGGCCGGCGCGCCCGGAGCCGCGGCACCCGTCGGCGCGGCTCCCGCGGGGACCAGCGGGACCACGGGCAGGTCGGTGACGGGCGCGGCGGTCGGGGCGCCCGGGACGGCCGCACCCGCGGGGGTCCCGGCCGGGGCGGCGACGGGGAGGCCCGGGACGGGCAGGCCGGCCGTCGTCGGCAGTGCTCCGGGAACGGCGGTCGGAACCCCGCCGTCGTCCGCGGCCGGCGCGCCGGCGACCGCCTGGACGGCGGGCGTCGTCCCGGCGGGGCTGCCGGCCGGCGCCGCACCTGCGGGCGTGCTGTGGAGCAGCACCCAGAGGCCCGCCGGCAGAGCCGGCGCGACGACGGGGCTGCCGGCGGCCGCGTCCTCGGGCGCCGGCGCGGTCTCGCCGGCACCCGCCGACGTCGCGTCCACGGCCTCCGCGGCCGGAGCCGCGTCCGGGTCGGGCCCCTGCGCGCCGGCCCGCGCCCGGCCGTCCGCGACCGCGTCGTCGAGCGCGGAGGCGAACCGCTCGCGGCCGCCGGGGGCGGACGGGGCAGGAGGCGCCGTCGGGGGAGCGGCCGGCGTCGCCGGCATCACGGGTGCTGTCATCGGTAGCTCTCTGCCTTGCTCATGACGGCCCGGACGTAGTTCTGCGTCTCGGGGTAGGGCGGGATGCCGTCGTGGCGGCGCACGGTTCCCGGCCCGGCGTTGTAGGCCGCCAGGGCTAGTTCGGTCGAGCCGAACTGGCCGCTGAGCTGGCTCAGGTAGCGGGCGGCGCCGTCGATCGCCGAGGCGGGGTCGAGGGCGTTGACGCCCAGGCCGCGCGCGGTGGCGGGCATGAACTGCATGAGGCCCTGGGCGCCGGCGGAGGAGACCGCCGAGGCGTTGAAGCCGGACTCCTGCGACGCGACCGCCGCCAGCAGCGCCGGGTCGACGGCGTGGCGGGCGCCGGCCGCGGTGAACAGGTCGGCGTAGGGGACGCCGGCGAGCGAGCCGCCCGGCGCGGTGCCCGCCGCGGCCTGCGCGGGCAGCACCCGGCGGATGACCGTGGGGCTGCCGACGTCCTGCACCTTGACCGTCTCGCCGGCCTGCGGCGCCGCGATCATCTTGCCCTCGCCGATGTAGATGCCGACGTGGTCGATGCCGGGCCGGGACGAGTGGTCGAAGAAGACCAGGTCGCCCGGGCGGGCCGAGTCCAGGGAGGCGACCGCGGTGCCGGCCGTCGCCTGCTGCGCGGAGGTGCGCGGCAGGTCGACCCCGAGGTTCCCGTAGACCAGCTGCACGAAGCCGGAGCAGTCCAGCCCCTTGGCCGGGTCGGTGCCGCCCCACAGGTAGGGGACGCCGAGGTACTTGCGTGCCTCGCTGACGACGGCCTGCTCGGAGGCGGGCGACGCCGTGCCGGTCGCGGGCGACGCGGTCGCGCCGGCGCCGGTCAGGCCGGCCGCACTCGCGGCGGAGGCCCAGGCGGCGGTGGTCGACGTCGGGCGCACCGGGGCCAGGAAGCGGCTCTGGATCTCGCTGATCCGGCTGTGCACCGCGGTCAGTCCGTCCACGGCACCTCCCCGGCGGGGGTGCGGCGGCTCGAGCGGCCGGTGACGAGGTCGTCCACGCTCCTGTCCTCGGCAGCCTGCTCGGCGATCCGGACCGTCTCGAGGTGACGTTCTCGCAACCGCTCCAGTCCCTTGGTGCGCTGGGCGGCGGCGGTCCAGCCCGCGCGGACCAGCTCCGCCTGCTCCGCCGAGGCGGTGGCGAGGGCCCGGGCCGCCGCGGCGTCCTCCGCGGCGACCCGGGCCAGGACCATCGAGGCGCGAAAGGCGCCCGAGGTGGCGGTCCCGGGCGGGACGATGGTGCCGACCGCGGCCCCGGCCTCGGCCGCCCGGCGGTCGGCCCCCGCCGCGGCGCGGGCGGCCTCGGCGGCCGCCAGCGCCGCGGTGCGCTCCTGGGTGCGGCGCAGCTCGAGGACCGGCTGCAGCCGGAAGGCGGCGCGCTTCACGCCGCCGCGTCCCGGCCCGGCGCGGACGGCGCCGTCACGAGCGGACGATGCGGTTCAGCCAGGACCAGGCTTCCGCCGCCGGCGTCAGCTCGCCGGTCGGCTGCTGCAGGAAGGCCTCGATCGCCGGCGCCAGGGCCCGCGCGCGGTCGACCAGCGGGTCGGCGCCGGCCTGGTACGCGCCGATCTCGATGAGCTCCTTGACGTCGCGCAGCGCCCCCATCAGCCGGCGGACCTCCCGGGCGTCGGTCATCTGGGCCGGCGGGACCACGGCGCCGGCCACCCGGGAGATCGACTCCAGGACGTCGATGGCCGGGAAGTGCCCGACGGTGGCGAGCTTGCGGGTCAGCACGATGTGGCCGTCGAGGATCGAGCGGGCGGTGTCGGCGATCGGCTCGTTGTGGTCGTCGCCCTCGACGAGCACCGTGTACAGGCCGGTGATCGACCCGGTGGTCGAGGTGCCCGCCTTCTCCAGCAGCCGCGGCATCATCGCGAAGACGCTCGGGGGGTAGCCGCGGGTGGCCGGCGGCTCCCCGGCGGAGAGCCCGACCTCGCGCTGGGCCATGGCGGTCCGGGTGATGGAGTCCATGAGCAGCAGGACGTCGCGGCCCTGGTCGCGGAAGCCCTCGGCGATGCGGGTGGCGACGAAGGCCGCCTTGAGCCGCACCAGCGGCGGCTCGTCGGAGGTGGCGACGACGACGACCGTGCGCGCCATGCCCTCCGGGCCGAGGTTCTCCTCCAGGAACTCCTTGACCTCGCGGCCACGCTCGCCGATGAGGCCGATGACGCGGACGTCGGCGTCGGTGCCCCGGGTGATCTGGGACAGCAGCGTCGACTTGCCCACGCCGGAGCCGGCGAAGATGCCGAGCCGCTGGCCCTTGCCGCAGGGGACGAGGGTGTCCAGCGCCCGGACGCCGAAGGTGAGCGGCTCGGCGACCCGGCTGCGGGAGAGCACGTGCGGCGTCTCGCTGGCCAGGTCGACGAACTCCAGGCCGGCGTCCAGCGGCGGGCCGCCGTCCACCGGCCGGCCGAGGCCGTCGAGCACCCGGCCGAGCAGCGCCTCGCCGACGGGCACCTGCAGCGGCATGCCGGTGGCGCGCACCGGCGCACCGGAGTGCACGCCGGAGAGCTCGCCGAGCGGCATGCAGGTCAGCCGGTCGCGGCTGACGGCCACCACCTCGGCGAGCAGGCCGCGGGCGCCGGGGTTGACCTCCACGAGGTCCCCGACGGCGGCCACGACGCCCTCCACGCTGAGCGTGAGGCCCATGGCGCCGACGACCTGCCCGGTCAGCTGCGGGCGGGCCGCGGCGCGGGCCCGGTCCAGCAGTCCCATCCCGGTCACGGGGCGAGCACCGCGCGGACGCGCTCGAGGGCGGTGCCCAGCTGGGCGTCCACCCGCGTGATCCCGGACTCGGCGACCGCGCCGGCCCGCTCGACGGCGGGGTCGGCGACCACCCGCACGCTGTCGGGCAGGCCCGCCAGCGCGTCGGCGGGGATCTCGGCGAGGTCGTCGGGGTGCAGCCGGACGACGGCGGGGGCGTCCGCGGGGCACAGGGTCAGCGCCCGGCGGACGGCGTCCAGCGCGGGGGAGTCGGCGAGGGCCAGCTCGCGGCAGAGCAGGTCCTCCACCAGCGTCAGCACGATCGAGATGACCGAGTCGCGGACGTCCTCGGCGACCGGCAGCGCGGCCTCCTCGAGCTGGGTGACCGCCGAGCCCAGCGCCGCGGTCGCCGACACCAGCCGCCGCTCCCAGCGGGCCTGGACCTCGGCCAGCCGCGCCTCGGCGGCGCGCTCGGTCTCGGCGACGACGGCGTCGGCGGCCAGCAGGCCCTCGGCGTGGCCGGCCGCGAAGCCCTCCCGGCGCGCGTGCTCGCGCAGCCGGGCCAGCTCCTCGGCGTAGACGTCGCCCAGCCGGAACGACGTCCGGTTGGCCGGCACCGGCATGTCGGCCGCCCGGCGGATCGTCGTCCGCCGCTCCACGACCGGCTCGGTGGCGCGCGGCCCCGGCACCGCCGACCGGTAGGGCGTCGCGGCCTCGGCCGGGGCGCCGCGCAGCAGCGCCGACGGCCGCGGTGAACCCGCTTCAGGCGACGAACTCATCGTCACCGCCCCGCGAGATGGTCAGCGCGCCCTGCTCCTCGAGCGTGCGGATGATGCCGACGACCTTGGCCTGGGCCTCCTCGACGGTCCGCGTGCGGACCGGGCCGAGCAGCTCGATCTCCTCGGCGAGGTTCTCGGCGGCGCGCTCCGAGAGGTTGCGGACCACCTTGTCCCGTACGTCGGGGCGCACGCCCTTGAGCGCGGTGGCCAGGTCGTTGGCCTCGACCTCGCGCAGCACCAGCTGCAGGGAGCGGTCGTCGATCGTGACGATGTCCTCGAACACGAACATCTGCGACCGGACCTGGTCGGCCAGCTCCGGGTCGGTGTTGTCCAGCCACTCCAGGATCGACCGCTCGGTCGGCCGCGGCGAGCGGTTGATGATCTCGACGAGGGTCTCGACGCCGCCGACGGTGCTCATGTCCTGGTGCGCGAGCAGCGAGCCCATGCGGCGGCCCAGCTCCTCCTCGACCAGCCGGACCATCTCCGGGGAGGTGCGGTCCATGGTGGCGATGCGGTGGGCGACCAGCGCCTGCTGCTCCGGGCCGAAGCCCGAGAGCACCTCGGCCGACTGCGCGGCCGTCAGGTGCGCCAGCACCAGGGCGATCACCTGCGGGTGCTCGTCCTTGAGGAAGGTGACCAGCTGCCGGACGTCGGCGTTGCGCAGCGAGGAGAACGGCACCTCGGAGTAGACGACGTTCAGCCGCGACAGGATGCCCTCGGCCTTGTCCTCGCCGAGGCCCGCCGCCAGGATCTCGCGGGCGAAGTCGATGCCGCCGCGGCCCACGAAGCGCTGGGCGTTCATGAGGTGGTGGAACTCCTCGAGGACGCCGTCGACGTCGGTGGGCTCCACCGAGCCGAGCTTCATGAGCTCGCGGGTGATCTGCTCGACCTCCCGCGGGCGCATCTTCGCCAGCAGCGCCCCGGCCTCCTCGCGGCTCAACTGCGCGATGAACACGGCGGCCTTGCGGATGCCCGGCATGGCGGGGCGCTCCCGGACCGCCGGCAGGACCGCGGTCTGCGCGGCCGGGTTCACCGCGGCCATCTGCTCGACGCTGGCGAGGGTCACAGCTCCTCCTCGCTGACGCTCGTCGGAGCTGTGCCCCGGGGTGCTCTGTTCCTCCATGACCTCGCCAGCTCGGTCATGACCTGCTCCCGCTCTCGGTGAGCCAGCCGCGCAGCATGGCGGCGACCTCGTCCGGCTTCTCGTTGACCATCGAGGCGATCTCCCCGCGCACCCGCTGCCGCTCGGCGGCCTCCAGCTCGGCCTGCGCGTTGTCGATCGGGATCTCCCGGGTGCTCTCGATCCGGATGCGGTCGAGCTCGGCCATGACGTCGTCAGGCAGCTCGAGCGACTCGTAGTCCTCGTCGTCCTCGCCCCGGCGGCGCGAGCGCAGCCAGACGACGAGCACGAGCAGGGCGATGCCGAGCGCGATGCCGCCGGTCTTGATCATCGACCAGAGCTGCTCCTGCTGCTCCGCCTCCTGGGCGGCCTCGAGCTCGGCGGCCGCCCGGTCGGCGGCGGTCGTGTCGAAGGCCATCGCCGCGACGGTGATGGCGTCGCCGCGGCCCACGTTCAGGCCGACGGCGTTGCCGACCAGGTCCTCGATCTGGCCCTGGTTGAGGGCGCCCGCCACGGCCTGGTCCATGACCACCGAGACGGTGAGCCGGTTGATCGCACCGGGCGCGCCCTGGACGGTCTCGACGGTCTCCCCGACGGCGTTGTTCGACGTCGTGGACTCCTTGTTGTACGTGGAGTCCCCGGTGTCGCCGCCGGCGCCGGCCTCGTTCTCGGGCCCGAGCACACCGCCGACGGCGGCGCCGTTGCCGGTGTAGTCCTCGGTGGTGGTGCTCTCCGAGACGGGCGGGGTGCCCTCCTCGTAGGTGTAGGTCTTCGAGGTGGTGTCGCGCTGGGACAGGTCGAGGTCGGCGCGCACCGAGACCTGGGCGCGGCCGGGGCCGACGATCGGGTCGAGGACCGCCTGCGCGTTGGCGACCAGCCGGGCCTCGTACTCCTGCTCCAGCTGGGAGCGGGCGTCGCCGGCGGCGGTGGTCACACCCTGCCCGGGGGCCGACAGCACCTGGCCGGTGGCGTCGGCGACGGTGACCTGCTCGGCGTCCATGTCCTGGATGCTCGAGGAGACCAGGTTCGTCACGGCCTGCACCTGCTCGCCGGACAGCGTCGTCCCGGGCGCCACGTCCAGCAGCACCGACGCGGTCGGCTCGGCCTTGTCGCTGACGAAGACCTCGTCCTCGGGCAGCGCCACGTGGACGACGGCCGAGCGGACGCCCTCCAGCGACTCCAGGGTCTTGGCCAGCTCGCCCTCGATGGCCCGCTGGTACTGCACCTGCTGCTGGAACTCGCTGGTCGTGATGCCCGACTCCTCGAGCAGCGCGTAGCCGGTGTCGGAGCCGGCGGGCAGGCCCTTGCCGCTCATCGACAGGCGCAGGTCGTACACCTGGTCGTTGGCGACCATGATCGTCCCGCCGCCGTCGGCGAGCTCGTAGGCGACCCCGGCCGCGTTGAGCTCGTCCACGATCGCCGAGGCGTCGGTCGACGCCAGGTTGGAGAACAGCGGCGCCAACGTCGGGGCGGTGCTCCAGCGGACGAAGAAGAACCCACCGAGGAGCAGTCCGACGGCCAGGAGGCCGATGACGACCTTCTGGCCGAGGCTGATCGTGGACAGCGTGGAGCGGATGCGCTCCAGCGGCCCGGCGAGGGCGGCAGGCATCAGACCGGCATCCTCATGATCTCGGTGAAGGCGTCAACGGCCTTGTTCTTGAGGGTCACGACCATCTCGGTGGCGAGCTTCGCCTCGTTGGCCGCGATCATGTAGTCGTGCACGTCGCGCAGGTCGCCGGTGGCGGCCTGGGTGGCCAGCGCGTCGGAGGCCGACTGGGTGGCCTGCAGCCGGTCGAACGACGAGGCCAGCACCGAGGCGAAGTCGCCGGAGGCCGGCGCGGCCGCACCGGACGTGGCGTCGGCCGCGCCGACGCCGGTCACCGGCAGGGTCGGCAGGGCGGGCATCGCGGCGGAGATGCCGCTGATGGGGGAGGTCATGGTCAGCCCCTCCCGAGCTGCAGGGCGGACTGGTAGGCGTTGGTCGCGCGCTCCACCACGGCCAGGTTCGCCTGGTAGCCGCGCTGGGCCATGATCAGCGAGGTCATCTGCTCACCCAGGTCGATGTCCGGGTACTTCACGTAGCCCTCCTCGTCGGCGAGCGGGTGGTCGGGCTGGTGGACCAGTCGGCCCTCGGCGCTGCCGAACTCGGCGCCGGCCACGCGGACGCCGCCCTCGCCGGAGCCGTAGTCGACCGCCTGGGCGACGATCAGCCGCTCCTGGAAGGCGTTCTCGTCGGTGCTGGTCGCCGTGTTGACGTTGGAGATGTTGTCCGAGACGGCGTCGAGCCACTTGCGGTGCGCGAGCAGGCCGGAGCCGGAGATGTTCAGGCTGTCGAACACGTCATGCCGTCCGGAGGGCCGAGCGCAGGACGTTGTACTTGCCGTCGAGCGCGTTGAGCGCGAGCTGGTAGCGCAGCCCTGTCTCGGTCGCGATCACCGTCTCGGCGTCGAGGTTGACGTTGTTGCCGTTGGTGTTCGTCGGCTCGAGCGAGCGGGCGGTGCTGCCGCCGCTGAGGAGCGGCGTCTCACCGCTGGCCAGGGCGCCGCGCAGACCCGACTCGAAGTCGACGCGGCCGGCGAGGAAGCCCGGCGTGTTGATGTTCGAGATGTTGTCCGCGGTGACGCGCTGGCGCTGGGCCAGGCCGGCGAGGGCGGCGTGCAGCGTCGTCGAGGTGACGTCGCCGATCATCGGGCGGTTCCGAGGGCAGGGCAGCAGGACACGATCGGCCTCCGGGTACGCAGGAGACACTCGCGAGCGAGTGAGGGGGCCGCCGATCCGTGGCGAGGGTTGCGCTGTCCGTGCCCTTCCCCCATCGGCGTCCCCGGCGGCCGGAGTGACCGCCAGGGGCCATGGGAGTGGCTCGTGTCGGCCGGAGGGGTGGACGGGGCAACTGTGACTCGTGGGGAGCCGGGAACGCGGAGAGCCCCCCGGGTCGCCGGTGGGCGGCGTCCCGGGGGGCTCTCGGGGGAGTGCGGGGTTACAGGGCGCGGTCGATGAAGGAGGCGACCGGGCGGGCCGGGCCGTAGGTCATCCGGGCGGCCACGTCGCGCTGGCGGCGGGACTGGATGATCGCCTCGACCAGCGCCTCGGCGACGGCGAGCTGGTGCTGCAGCAGCCGGGCGGCGCGTTCGCGCAGGTCCGGGGGGACGGGGCCCAGTCCGCTCGGCGGGATCCACTCCTGGACCCGCTGTCCCCAGGCCTCGATCTCCTCGGTGCGGTCGGCGTCCATGCTCGCCTCGGCGGCGAGCACCTCGCCCTCCAGGTCGTCGAGGACCGTCGCCCACTCGGCCGGCGGGACCGCGTCCGCGCCGGGGGAGGGGCGGTCGGCGGTCATGCCGGGGTGGCGGCGAGCGAGGCGGCGGCCTGCCGCCACGCGTCGCGCAGGGGCTCGACGACCTGCAGGCAGGAGGTCACCCGGTTGCGGTCGGCCTTGACGTTGGCCTGCACGAGCTCGCCGATCAGCCAGGTGTAGAGGGCGGCCAGCCGGGGCCCGCCCTCCCAGGCGTCGACCTGCAGGCTGCTGCGCAGCTCGAGCACGATCTCCTGAGCGTGCTGCAGCTGCTTGCCGGCCTCCTCCCGGTCACCGGCGGACAGGGCGGTCCCGGCCCGCTCGAGGTCGAGGGCGAGGCGGTCGTAGAGCATCACGAGCAGCCGCTGGGGTGACGCCGTCGTGACGGTGTCGCCGATGTAGCGGGCGCGGAGCGAGGCAGTGCTCATGGTGTGCGGGTCTCCAGGGTCAACGTCGGGGGAGCGGCGTCGGTGGGGGGACGTCGGGAACTGCGGCTCAGGACCAGGACGGCAGGCCGCTGATCTGCCCGGCCAGCCAGGAGGACTGGTTCTGCAGCGCGCTCAGAGCCGTCTCCATCGCGGTGAACTGTCGGGTCAGCGTCTCCTTGCGGAGCGCGAGGCGGACGTCCCAGCCGGCGATGCGTTCCTGGAGGTCCTTGGCGACGTTGTCGCTGCCCTTGGCCAGGAGGGTCAGCGAGCCGGTCGTGGCGTCCGACGCCGACTTGGCCATGGCCTCGATCTGCGCGGCCAGCCCCACCGGCTGGGCGGTGGTGCCGGCCCCGGTGGTCGCGGTGAAGAACGTGCGCGTGGCGGCGGGATCCGCGGCCAGCGCGACGGAGAACGCGGCCTTGTCGAACGTCAGCCGGCCGTCCTTGGTGAGCTGGATGCCGTAGCCGGCGGCGGACTTGCCACCGACGCCGGAGGAGACGATGTCCAGGACGCGGCCGGCGAGGTCGCGCAGGGTGCTGTCGCCCTGCAGCGTCGCGGTGGCGCTGTCCTTGGAGGTGTAGTCCGAGACGACCTGGAGCGCGTTGTTGGCGGCGTCGACCAGGGCCTGCACCTTGGCGGCGGTCGCGTCGGTGTCGCGGGCCACGGTGACCGTCGACGTCTCACCCTTCTTGGACACCGTGATCGCCGTGGCGGGCAGGAGGTCCTTGAAGGTGTTGCTCGGGGAGGTGACCGCGTAGGCGCCGTCCCCGGAGCCGATGGTGAGCTTCGCGTCCACCCCGGTCGTGAGGTCGCTGAACGCCGGGCCGCCGGTGACCGAGAACGTCCCGGCGGCGCCGGAGGTCGCGGTGCTGAGCTGCATCCGGTAGCGGCCCTCGGCGACCTGGACGACGGTGGCGGTGAGCCCGAGGTCCTTCTTCGCGTTGATCGCGGCGGCCGCCTCGGTCAGCGTCGCGGTGCCGCTCTTGTCGGTGTCGAGGTCGATCTTCGTGGTGGTGGTGCCCACCCTGACGTCGATGGACGTGGCGGTGAAGTCGGTGTCGGCGGCGGTCTTCCCGGCCGGTGCGGCGAAGACGGTGTCGCTGCGCATCGAGTGGGCGGTGGCCAGCTGCTCGACGGTGAAGGTCAGTGAGCCGGCGAGCGCGCCCGAGCCGGCCGAGGCGGTGACGCCGGCGTTCGAGCTGGTCGCCTTGGCGGCGGTCCACGCCGCGTCGCCGGAGAGCCCGGCGGCCGCGCTGCGCAGCGAGTCGAACCGGAGGTTGACCGCGCGGTAGCCGTTGCCGTCGCTGTTGGTGGAGACGAGCTTGTTCTTCAGGAGGGTCTGCGGGTTCGCCTCGACCTGCATCAGCTGGCCGATGAGGGAGGCGGTGTCCATGCCCGAGATCAGGCCGACGCTCGTGCTCATGCCTGCCATGCAGCGGCCTCCTGGTCGTGGGGGGATCGAGCGGAAGGGGGGAGGCCCGGAGGCCTCCCCCCTTCACCTGGTGGTGCTCAGGTGGTGCGGGTGGATCAGCGGAGCAGGCTCAGGACGCCCTGGGGGACCTGGTTGGCCTGGGCCAGCATGGCGGTGCCGGCCTGGGTCAGGATCTGGCTCCGGGTGAAGTTGGTCATCTCCTGGGCCATGTCCGTGTCGCGGATCCGGCTCTCCGAGGCGGTCAGGTTCTCGACCGCCACGTTGAGGTTGTTGATCGTGTGCTCGAACCGGTTCTGGATGGCACCCAGGTCGGCGCGGGTGTTCGACACGGTCTTGATCGCGCTGTCGATCTTCTTCAGAGCAGACTCGGCACCCGTGGCCTGGGTGAAGGTCATCTGCTTCTTGGCCAGGTCGGCCTTCTCGGCGTCGGTGGTGGCCGGGCCGACCGGGGTCTCACCCTTGAAGACCACACCGCTGGCGGAGGTGGCCCAGTCGACGGTCACCTTGCCGCTGAAGGCGTTGTTGACGGCGGTCTCGACGGCGGTCTTGCGGTCGGCAACGCTGGCGTCGGCCTTGTAGCTGATGGACGACAGGTCCAGCGTGTTGCCGTTGTAGGTGATCGAACCGTCGAGCTTGGCGAAGTTCTCCGCCTTCGACAGGTCCAGGGTGGCCGACGGGATGGTCGCCGAGGCGGCCGTCCCGTTGGAGCCCGCAGCCGAGCCGGCGACGGCGGTGGTCGGGGTGGTGGTGACCGTGCCGACACCGGTCTTGGTGATGTCGACGCCGTCGACCCCGAGGCCGGAAGCACCCATGGCGGTGCCGATCTTGACGTTGATCGACTCGCCGACGTTGGCACCGACCTGGAACTTGCCGTCGTACTTGCTGTCCAGGAGCTTGGTGCCGTTGAAGGTCGTCGTCTCCTGGATGCGGGTCAGCTCGTTCTTCAGCTGGCCGATCTCGGACTGGATGTTCTTCTTGGCGTCGTCGTTGAGCCCGCCGCCGTTGCTGGCCTGGACGGTCAGGTCGCGCATGCGCTGCAGGATCTTGTGCGTCTCGGTGAGCGCACCTTCAGCGGTCTGCACGACCGAGACGCCGTCCTGGGTGTTGCGGACGGCGACCTTGAGGCCACCGATCTGCGAGCGCAGGCCCTCGGAGATGGCCAGGCCCGCGGCGTCGTCCGCCGCGCGGTTGATGCGGAAGCCGGAGGAGAGCTTCTCCAGCGACTTGCTCATCTGCCCGTCGGTGATCGACAGGTTGCGGTACGAGTTCATCGCCGCGATGTTGTTGTTGACGCTGAGACCCATGGTGTTCCTCCTTGGACGGGGTCTTGGTGTTCACCCGCTGCATCCGTGCTGCGGGCCTTGCCCCCGTTGTTTCGGCGTGGGGCGTCTGGGACTTGAGGCGAATCGACGGGGATTTCGCCGGGGTCACCCGACCGGGCCGTCAGGCGTACTTCCGCCGGCTCCGTGCGCGGTGGTCGAGGGCCCGCTGCCAGGCGGCCACCCAGCGCTCGGCGGTGTGCTCGGTCAGGTGTCCGGTGAGGACCGCCTCGTGGTTGGCGGCCGCCTGCTCGCGGCGCCGGTCGGCCTGCTCGACCGCGGTCGTGAGCGCCTTGGCCCAGTCCTTCGCGCTGCGCGCCCGCCAGCCGAGCGCGAGCCGCTCGTACTCGGCGCTGGGGGAGCGGGCGAACCAGACCCCGCGGGCCGCGTACTCCAGTGCCTTCAGCCAGCTCTTGGACGTGTTGAACCGGTCGATCCGCAGGGGCGCGATCCCGACGTCGAAGTGCTCGCCGACGGCCGTCACGTAGGCGTCGATGCCGTCGATCCACGGCACCTCGCCGGGCTCGTCGGAGAGGCCGAGGCGGGTGCGGGCGTCCCCCTTCTGACCGAGGACGGTGAACCGGCTCCGGCCGGCGGTGCGGTCCAGCGCCTGCTGCAGCCCCGTCCCGACCTCCTGGAGGTCGTAGGGGTGGTAGTAGACGCTGCCGGTCCACCCCACGGTGACCACCTCGGGGGTGCGCTCGTGGGCGGGGGGCAGCTCGGCGATCCGCCGCGGCACCGCGTTGGGGATCACCGCGCCGCGGCCGTGCGGCGCGTACTCCTGCAGCAACGCCGGGGTGGTCGTGGTGACCAGGTCCGCCTCCCGGGCGCACTCGGCGGCCCGGCGTCCCATGCCCTTGCGGACGAGGAGCTCGTGGCTCGGGGTGCCGAACGGGATGGCCGTGAGCAGGTCGTCCATCTCCACGACGACGGCGACGCCCTGGTCCTGGAGGACCCGGATGGTCTGCAGCATCGCGACGGTCTTCGGCAGCTGCAGGACGACCACGTCGGCGCCGCGGGCGTCGGCCTCGTAGACCTCGCCCTCGCCGCCGTCGTGGCCGGGACGGACCATCGTCGCGATGCCGCGGGTCGTCTCGATCTCGATGCCGAGGCCGGCCTCCTGGATCTCCCGGACGGGCTCGCGCACCCGGTAGTAGTCCTGGGCGTCCTGGCCGGCGTGCATGATCAAGACCTTCATGGTGGTTCCTTCTCTCCGTCAGGCGGGACGAGCGGCCCGGTAGCGGTCGCCGACGGCCCGCATGTCACGGGGCTGGGGGAGGGGTGGCGCGTTGCGGCCGGCGACGCGGTCGACGTAGGAACGCTGCTGGTTCCGGGCGCGGACGCCTCCGTCGGCGGCCACCGCCGTGCCCTCCCACACCTCGCTCATCGCGGCGTGCAGCAGGGTGAGGGCGCGGGCCCGCATCTGCGAGACCCGGGACAGCGTCACGCCGAGGTCGGCGGCGATGTCGGTCAGCGACTCCCCGCCGAAGAAGTTGCGCTCGACGACCTCGTCGAGCCGGTCGGGCAGCGCGCGGATCGCCTCCTGCAGACAGCGCGACCTCTCGCTGCGCAGCACCGCCCGCTCCGGCGACTCGCCGGTGTCGGGCAGGTCGAGGGAGGAGCCGTCGGGGCCGGTGTCGGCGTCGATGCTCACCATGACCGCCCGGTGGACGTCGACCTGGAGGGTGTCCAGCGCGCTGCGCGCCATCCCCAGGCTGGTCGCGAGCTCCTCGCGCGTCGGCGGCCGGCCGAGGGACATGGCCAGGGCGTCGGCCGCCGCGTCGGTGCGCCGGGCGGCGGCACGGACGCTGCGGCTGGCCCAGTCACCGGAGCGCAGTTCGTCGAGGACGGCGCCCTGGAGCCGGGCCAGGGCGTAGGTGGCGAAGGAGGCGCCGGCCGACGGGTCGAACCGGCGCGCCACCTCGACCAGCGCCACCTTCGCGCAGGACAGCAGGTCCTCGCGACTGACGTGGCTGGGCAGGGAGATGCGCGCGGCCACCGCGTTGACGGCGAACGCGGCGAGCGGCAGGTGCTCGGTCACGAGGGCGTCGACGTCCCGGGTCGACGCCCCCTGCACAGCGGCGGGGCGTCGGGCGGCCGGGATCCGCTCGGTCGCCGGGGCACTCGATGGTGTCACGCCTCCTTCCTCGGCAGCCGCGGGGCCGGACGGGACCTACCTGTCGGCACCATCTCCGCCGAACTTGAGTGCCTCGGCTTGAGGGCCCACCCGCGGGTGCCGATGGCCTTGGCGAGAACCCGCTGGCAGCACCGACGCCTGCCGCGGGGAGACGACGGAAGGGCGGTGACGGGCGTGGACTACCAGCACCTGTCGACGTTGCTCTGGAGGGAGCAGGAGCTGCTCGACCTGCTCCTGTTCAAGGCGGAGGAGAAGCAGTACCTGATCGTCACGGGCAAGACCCGCTGGCTGTCGCGCATCGCGCACGAGATCGAGGTCGTCCTGGACCAGCTGCGCACCCTCGAGGTGGAGCGCGCCGCGGTGACCGAGGTGCTCGCGACGGCTCTGGGGGTGGGCGCCAATCCGTCACTGCGGAAGCTCGCCGAGGCGGCGCCCGCGCCGTGGAACGACCTCTACGCCAAGCACCACGAGGCGCTGCTGGTCCTGGTCACCGACCTGCGCGGTCTCTCCGATGCCAACCGGGAGCTGATCGAGGGCGGCCTGGCGGCCATCGGTGACGCGCTGCTGTCGGTGAAGGCGCCGTCGGCCGGCACCTACGGCGCCACCGGCAGGACGACGCAGCGCTCCGCCCGCGCCGTGACGCTGGACGGGGCACTGTGAGCGAGCTCGCGAGCTCACAGCGGCGGTACAGCGGGCTGCGAACGCAGACGACGAGCGCCAGCGAGGAGTCCAAGTGAGTACGTTCGGCGGGCTGAACACGGCGACGACCGCGCTGTGGGCGCAGCGCCGCGGGCTCGACGTCACCGGGCAGAACATCGCCAACGTCAACACCGAGGGGTACTCGCGGCAGCGGGTCGACCTCCGGGCGATGGGCGGCATCGCCGTCCCCGCGATCTACTCGGTGAGCAGCGGCGTCGGCTCCGGGGTGTCGGCCGACCAGGTCAACCGCATCCGGGACGTCTTCCTCGAGGGCCGGGCCCAGACCGAGTACGCCGCGACCGCGCAGCTGACGGCCGAGGCCGGTGCCTACGAGATGGTCGAGCAGGCGCTGCGCGAGCCGGGTGACACCGGCATCCAGAGCCAGCTCTCCGACGTGTGGGCCGCCTGGGGCGACGTCGCCAACCACCCCACCGACGGTGCGGCCCGCAGCCAGCTGCTGCAGCGCCTCGGCACGCTGGTCGGCGGCTTCCAGGCCGCGCGCTCGGAGATGGACGGCCAGTGGGGGCAGACCCAGGAGAACCTGGTCGCCCTCGTCGACGAGGTCAACGCCGTGGCCGGGGACGTCGCCAAGCTCAACGACGCGATCCGGCGGTCCTCGCTGAACGGCAAGCCGGCCAACGAGCTCGCCGACCAGCGCGACGCCCTGGTCCTGCGGCTGTCGGAGGCGGTGGGCGCCACCGCCCGGCCGACCGACGACGGGGGGATCACGGTGTTCGTCGGCGGGGTGACCCTGGTCTCCGACGCCAGCACGACGAAGCTCCAGGTCCGGGCCGCCACGGGCCCCGACGACCTCGCCGGCGGGAACCCGCGCGTGGTCACGGCCGGCAGCGGCACCCAGGTGTCCGTCGGGGGGACGGCCGCCGGTCAGATCACCGCGCTGCGGGAGATCCTGCCGGCGTCGCGGACCCAGCTCGACACGGTCGCCGCCGAGCTGGCCCGCCAGGTCAACGACATCCACGAGCAGGGGTTCGGCCGCGGCGGCGAGACCGGTCTGCCGCTGTTCGTCCCCGCGCCGCCGGCCACGGTCGTGACCGCGGCCACCATCCGCGTGAACCCGGCGGTGGGCCCCGACCAGGTCGCGGCCGCCGAGGTCACGGACAGCACCGACGCGGAGATCGCCGACCGCATCGCGAACCTGCGCACCGCGACGGGCAGCCCGGACGCGCTGTACCGCGCGGGCATCGTCTCCCTGGGTGTCCAGGCCGCGGTGAGCAACCGGAACCTCGACATCCAGCGGGTCATCACCACCAACGTCGACGCCGCCCGCGAGTCGGTGGCCGGCGTGAACCTCGACGAGGAGATGTCGAACATGCTGCAGTTCCAGCACGCCTACTCCGCGGCGGCCCGCATGGTGACCGCGATCGACGAGGCGCTCGACGTCCTGATCAACCGCACCGGCGTCGTGGGGCGCTGACCTGATGCGGATCACCCAGCGCGCCGTCGCCCTCACCAGCCTCCAGGGGCTCAACCGCAACCTCGACGCCGTCGGCCGGCTGCAGCAGCAGCTGACCTCCGGCCGGCTCATCAACGCGCCGTCCGACTCGCCGACCGGCACCAACCAGGCCCTGCAGACCCGCGGCGACATCGCGGCCACCAACCAGTTCAGCCGCAACACCACCGACGGCAAGACCCAGCTCGAGGCCACCGACTCCGCGCTCACGACCATGCTGCAGCAGGTCCGCCGCGTGCGGGACCTCAGCGTCCAGGGCAGTAACACCGGCGCCTACGGCACCGCCTCCCGCGAGGCCATCGCCACGGAGGTCGACCAGTTGCGGAACAGCCTGCTCGACCTGGCCAACCAGCAGCTGCAGGGGCGCCCCCTGTTCGGCGGCGTGACGACCGGGTCGGTCGCCTTCGACCCGGCCACCGGCGGCTACGTGGGCACCGGCTCCGGGCCGGGCGACCCGCAGGTCATGCGGCGGGTGTCGGACACCGAGCGGGTCCGCGTCGACATCACCGGCGGCGAGGCGCTCACCCTCGACTCGGGAGACACGCTGTTCACCGTCCTGAGCGACATCTCGGCGGCCCTCACCGCCGATCCGGCGACGGGTGACCTCGACGCCGGGCTCACCGCCCTGGACCAGGTGCGCGACCGGATGCTGGCGGCGCTGGCCGACGTCGGTGCGCGGGCCACCCGCATCGAGAACGCCCAGCTGACCACCACCGACCGGTCGCTGACCCTCTCCAGCCGGCTGGCCGCCACGGAGAACGTCGACCTGCCGAAGACCATCATGGAGCTGGAGATGCAGAAGGTCGGCTACCAGGCGGCGCTGGCCGCCACGGCCAAGGCCCTGCAGCCCACGCTCGTCGACTTCCTCCGCTGACCAGGACGCCGTCATGACCCTCGCGCCCGTCGCCACGCTGCCGCTGCTGGGCCTCACCGAGCCGCTGGCCGGCTTCCCGGGGCACCGGGACTACGTGCTCGTCACCGCCGACGGCGACGGGCGGCTGTTCTGGCTGCAGTCGATGGCACACGAGGGGCCGCGGTTCCTCGCGATCGACCCGGCTCTGTACTTCCCCGACTACGCGCCGGCCCTGCCGCCCGCGGTCTGCGCCGACCTCGGCCTCGACGACGCCGCGGCAGCCCGGCTGTACTGCCTGGTCACCGTCCCCCCGGAGGGCCCGGCGGCCGCCACGGCCAACCTGCGCGCGCCGCTGGTGGTCAACCCGCTCACCTGGCGGGCGGCCCAGGCCGTTCTCTGCGACGCATCCCATCCGATCCGGCGTCCCCTGCGCCGATAACCCTGGAGGCGGCATCCCAGCCCGTTCTCCCGCCCCGGCCCGCGACGCGGGCCACCGCTCAGCCACGGACGGCACACACCACACCCATGGAGGGGTCCACGTGCTCACACTCACCCGCAGCGTCGGCGAGACGATCCGCATCGGCGACGACATCGAGGTCCACGTCGTCGAGGTCCGCGGCGGCACCGTCCGCCTCGGCTTCAAGGCCCCGCGGGAGGTGACCATCCACCGCGAGGAGGTCTACCGGCAGATCGCCGAGGCCAACCTGCTCGCCGCCCAGGTCACCGCCGACACCCTCGGCGCGCTCGCCGCGTTCGCCCCCGCGCCGGCCACCCCGGGGGCCGTGCCCGCCGCCGCGGGCGCCGAGCCGGTTCCGGAGGACGCCGCAGGCTGACACACCTGACCGAGACGCCCCTCGGTCCTGGCGGATTCTGCCGACGACCGCACCGCGCGGGCTCGTCGGCTGAGCGACACGGGCAAGACCTGCCGAAGAGATGGCCCGACAACTGCGAACGGCACAGCGAGTGTTGTGGCGTTCCGGCGCCCTGGATGCGCGAGAGTTGCCCCAAGCACGTCACAGGGGGCGATCACCATGCAACAGAGCGCAGTCACCGGATCCGGCATCCAGGCCGAGCCGACCGCCGACACCGGCGCCAACGAGACGGTGGTCGTCCACGTCCAGCTGCGACCCCGCCGGGGTTCGACCCGGCGGTGCCTCGCGGCGCTGGCCGAGCTGGCCGGCGCGCACCCGGACGTCTGCTTCGAGCTGACCGGGGTGAGCAAGGACGACCGCGTCGTCCGCGTCACGGTCGGTGTCGAGCTGGGACCGCGCGCCGCGGTCGCCCGCTTCTCGCCGCAGGCGCAGGCCGCGTACGCCTTCGTCAGCGAGGTGTTCACGGCGCTGTACGACCACATGCCGGTCTACACCGTCGAGCCCAGCGGAGCCGAGCGCGCCGCCGCGGCCGACCTCATGGGCCGGCTGGTCGCCGGCCCCGCCACGGGCGGGCTCCCCGCCCCGCGGCTCCCCCTCCCGGCCGAGCACGTCCCGGTCTGAGGTACGACCCCGTCCAGGTCCCACCCCGAGTCGGCCGGGGGTGGGGTCCTGGACGGGCCGCCGCCGTCTGTCTTCCCCACAGTCGCCCAGGAGTCCCGGTGTCCCACCCCACGCTCAGCCCCGTCGACGTCCCCGCTGACCGCGCCGCCGCCGCGCGCACCCGCGCCCCGCTGGTGTTCGGCGGCATCCCCGAGGTCGAGGGCTGGGTCCTCGCCCCGATCACGCCCCGCGACCGCGTGCACTTCCGGGTGGACCGGGAGCTGCGGCTCGAGGAGTTCCGCCGCGAGCTGCCCCCCGGCGTCACGGTCAGCTTCGACCAGGGCGAGGGGCTCTACCGGGTCGACGGCTCCCGGGGATCGGGACCGCTGCTCGCCGACTGGGTCCGCGCCTGGTGCTCCGGTCGCGGCTGCAGCACGGTGGGGCTGCGCGCCGAGGCCGACGTCCGGCGGCGGGCGCCGCGGGACCTGCCGCCGGCCTTCCTCGACGACCTGTGCCGCCACTACCTCCCGGTCAGCCTCAAGCGGCTGCAGCGGAACATGAGCACCATCCGCCTGCACCTGCCGGACTCGGACGACCTCACCCAGCAGGTGAGCGAGTGGATCCTCAAGGCGGTCGGGCAGTACGACGAGACCAAGGGCGTCCCGTTCGGCGCGTTCCTGGCCACGCAGCTGTCGAAGTGGGTGCACGACCTGGGCCGCAACGCCCACGGGCGCACCGCCGCCGACACCGAGCACAAGCAGCAGAAGGCGGTCGCCGCCTTCCTCACCGAGCACCAGCGCAAGCCCAGCGAGAAGGAGCTGGCCGCCTACATGGGGCAGAGCGTGGCCACGCTGCGGCGCAACTCGCAGACGGTCGCGACCCTCAACGGGCTGCGCAACCTGCAGTCGCTGGACGGCGGCCCGGACGCCACCGAGATCATGCTGCCCGACACGAGCGAGGCGCCGGACGAGATCATGGGCGAGGCGGAGCAGACGCTCCTGTCACACGCCCTGACCGCGGCCTGCGCACCCGACCCCGGCGCGCGCCCCGAGCAGCGCGCCGGCCAGCCGAACGTCCTGGGCTGGGCGACCTGGTACCTCACGACGTGGGGCGGCAAGACCAAGACGCAGCTGTCGGCCGACCTCGGCACGTCGGTGCGCAACATGAACGTGCACGCCGACCGGGTGGAGCGCGTCCTCAAGCAGCGGCTGGTCGAGCTCGCGGACTGACGGGCAGCGGTCGGGGAAAGTGTGGCCGGCAGGGGTCCGATGGGCCTCCCGACTGCCGATACCACAGACGTGATGGGTCGCAGGGACAGCCGCCGCCGCCGCGGTCCCGTGCCGGTCCCGGGGCCGGGGAGCGTGCGATGAGCGCCCTGACCGCGGGGGAGTCGACCCCCGACGTCCTCGTGCCGCACTGGCTGGCCGCCGCCGACCGCGCGCAGCTGTCCGCGCTGGTCCGCGCCGGGGTCGAGGACCCGCGCGTGCACCCGGTCGCCGCCCTCCACCTGTCCGACGTCCTCACCGAGCTGCACGTGGCCACCGTGCGCGACACGGTCTGGCCGGCGTCCGCCGCCCGCGTGCGCCGGGTGACCGGCTGGGACCCCGACGTGCTGCCGGTCCGGCTGTCCGCCCGGGAGCTGGCCAGCGTGCTGGCGCTGCCCACCCTGCCCGCGGCACTGCGCACCGCCCTCCTGGGCGGCCGCGCGTGAGGCCGGCCGGCCTGGGCGCCACGGGCCTGCTGCAGCGCCTGCGTGCGGTGCCGGTGACGGCGGCCGAGCTGCGACGGGTGGCCGACGAGGTGCTGCCCGCCCTGGCCACCCCGACGCTGGCCGCCGGGGTCGTCGACGACCGCGTCGACGGCCCGGTGGCCGTGCTGGAGGAGGGGGAGCGGCGGCTGCGGGTGCCGCTGCGCGACCTCGCCGAGGACCTCACCGACGCCGGCGTCGCCGCCACCCCCGAGGGACTGGCCGCGGCGCTTATCTCCTGGGTGGCCCAGCGGCCGGTGCCCGACGCCGCGGCCGCCTCCGCCGGGATCGCCGTCCTCGACTGGACCGACCGCCGGGAGACCGCCGTCGGCTGGCGGGTCGTCGTCCGCCGCGGGGCCGCCGCCCGCCCGTGGTCGCCCTCGGTCGGGCTCGGCCGGGCACGCCTCGACGTCGTCCGGACGGCGGCCCTCGCGCGGGCCGCCGACGTCGGCGGGGAGCTGCGGCTGGAGGGGCCGGTGGCGCTCTGGTCCCACCCGGAGGTCCCGCTGCTCGCCTCCGCGGTCCTCGCCGCACCCGAGCGGCTGCTCGGCCGGCTGGGGCGCGCGGGCCTGGACGTCCGCGACCTGCACGTCGTGGTCACCCCGCGGTCCCCGGTCGCCTGCGCCGGAGCGGCGGTCGCCGCCCGCCTGGCCGGGGAGACGGGGGAGCCGTGCCAGCGGCTGCCGTGGCGGCAGCTCGCCGCCCTGCGCTGGGTGTGAGGACGGCCCCGTCGTCAGGCCAGGTCGCCGAACTCCCAGTGCCACGGCTCGGGCTTCTCGCCGCCCGGCCGCGCCCAGTCGGGCTGGAGGAACCCGAAGCGCCCGGCGTTCGCCGCCATCCACGCCGACTGCGGCGTGCCGGCCACGTTGATCCCGCCGCACAGGTCGACCGCCAGCGCCCAGCCGTGGTTCGACGTCCCCGGGACCGCGGCCAGGGCCGGCTTGCGCTGGAAGGCGGACACCTGCGCGGTGAGTGAGCGGTAGGAGTCGGTGATGCACAGCCGGCTGCCGAAGGCGGCCTCGAAGGCCTGCGCGAGACCGGTGTAACCGGCCGCCGCGTCGCACCGCAGGGCGTGGCCCCGCGCGATCGGGCACAGCACGCCCGCCGGGATGGAGCCGTTGGACCAGCCGCCCCAGGACGGGCTGATCGGACCCGCCGGGGCCGGCGGCGCGCCGCAGGCACCCCGGCCCGCCGTCCCGGCCGGCAGAGCGGGGTTGGGCTGGGCAGGGGCAGCCGACGGGACCCGGACGGCGCCGACGGCGTCGGTCATGGTGCGCACGCCCACCTGGTAGGTCGCGGCGGAGGCGGTGACGACCTGGCCCTCGCCGAGGTGGATGCCGACGTCGGCGCCGCCGTCGGTGAACACGAGGTCGCCGACCTGGAGCTGGTCGAGGGGGACGGCTGCGCCGGAGGCCCACTGGTCGGCCGGGCCGGAGGGCAGCGCGTAGCCCGCGAGCAGCCACGAGGTGGCGGTGAGGCCGCCGCAGTCGTAGACGTCCGGGCCGGCGCCACCGGGGACGTAGGGCTTGCCCAGCTGGGCCAGCGCGCTGCTCACCGCGGTCACCGTCTCGGCCGGCAGCACGGTGAGCGGGCGGTTGCCCGCGACCGCCCACGCGACCCCGGGGATCGGCCGGCCGGCGCCGTCCAGCGCCGGGGACAGGCCGGCCGGCAGCGCCGCCGGATCGGCCAGCGACGCCGCCGGGGGCGGCTGGATGCCGGCGACGGAGAGGACGCCGAGGTAGTCCTGCCAGCGGCGCAGCGCCTGCTGGTTGGCCTCCTGCTGGGCGCCCGCCGCGGGGGCGGTGCCGAGCGCGGCCAGCTGCGCGGTCACGTCGGTGCGCAGCCCGCCGGCGACCTCGCGGGCACCGGCCAGGACGGCGGCCACCCGCTGCTCCACGGTGGCCAGGGCGGCCGCGGCGACGGTCTCCCGGCGGACGGCGCGCGCCAGGTCGGCCCGGGCGCGCTCGGCCCGGACGACGGTGGTCTCCAGGTGGTCGGCGGCGCGCTCGGCGAGCGCCTCCCCGTACAGGACGTCGGGGGTGGCGGACGGCCGGTGGACGCTCAGGCCGAGCAGCGGGTGCCGCCCCTCGGCCGGCGTGCGGTACAGGTCGGCGGCGCGCGTCCCGACGGTCGCCTGCTCGGCGGCCACCCGGGCGCGGGCGGCCGCCGCGGCGTCGACCGCGGCCTGCAGCTCGGTGCGCCGCTCGGTCAGCTCCTGCTGCAGCGAGCGGTAGTCCTGGGCCGCGCCCGTCAGCCGGCTCGACGCGGCGAGGGCGAGGCTGGTGGCGTCGGACGGCACGGCGGCCGTCCCCGCGGTCCGGCCGTCCGGCCACACCAGGCCGGCCAGCACGGGGAGCACCAGGGCCAGCGCGGTGAGGGACAGCCGCACCCGCCAGCGAGGGCCGGCGACGGCGGCCAGCCGGTGCCGGATCGTGCGCCTCGGCGTCCGCCGTCGCGGCGCGGGCCGGCGGGACCGGCCCGCGGGCGGGCGGCGCCCGGGGGAGGACCGGCCCGAGGGCGTCCGGGCCGCGAGGGCGGCGCGCACCGCGGCGGCCTCCTGCGGCG
>NZ_JAQISV010000017.1:0-133917 GCF_048569675.1 Geodermatophilus sp. CPCC 206100 | reverse complement strand
CGTACTTGCGCAGGCGGGCCCGGCCGACCTCCTCGGTGCGGGTGCCCACGTTGAGCCGCTCCTCCGAGCGGGTCATCGCGTTGTCCGTGGTGGGGCCGGAGGTGTCACGGCCCACGGCCGGACGGGTGTCGACACCGGCGGTGCCGGTGACGTCGCGGTCCCGGTCGGTCAGGTCGCGGTCGCCCGTCGTCATGCCGGTGGTGGCCATGCCCGTCGTGGACTCGGTGCGGGTCTGGTCGGTGCGGCCCACGGTGGTGTCGCTGCGGCCGGTGCCCGTGCCGAGGTGGACGTCGTAGTACCGGTAGAGCTCCTGCTCCTCCTGGGGGGAGAGGTGCCCGTCGGTGTCGATCTTCGGGGCGTCCTTGACGGCGCTCTTGCTCACCGGGACCCGCAGGCCGTCGTCGGTGAGGTCGGCGTTCCGGATGGGGACGAAGGACTCCTTGGTGCCGAACAGACCGGTGCGGACGGTGACCCACTCCGGCTGGCCGGTCTCGTCGTCCAGGTACACCTCGGAGGCCGAGCCGATCTTCTCGCCGCTCTGGTCGTAGACGTCCTTGCCGATCACACGGCTGATGGTGTCGGTGCCGATCATCGTCGCTGTCGCTCCCATCTGAGCACGGGGTGGAACGGTCTCTGGGGTGGTGACCGGCCCCCGGCTGCCGAAACGGAAACCCCAGGGGCGACACGCCCGACGGTGCGGAGACGGGTACTCTGCGTCGGCGATCCGCACCACCTCGCGACGCGAAACCGCAGCTCAGCCCGGCACAAGTGCCGGTCCGGCGCACGCCGGCCCGGGGTCCCCCCAGGCCGTGACAACCAGTGACGGGCTCGGCGTCGGGCGTGTCGCACCGGGCGTGTTCTCGGCGCGTCGCGCCCGGTCGGAGGGCCCGGTCTGCCCATCCTGGAGGGCGTGCCTCCCCGCTCGCCGTACGACGACCTCGTCCACCCGCGCACCGTCAAGAAGCCGCCCCCGCAGATCGAGGCCGAGCGCGACCTCGTCGTCGAGGACCCGAGCTCGGGCTTCGTGGGCGCCGTGGTGCGCTGCGAGAAGGACGTCGTCCACCTCGAGAACCGGTTCGGCAAGACGCGCGCCTATCCGCTGGGCCCCGGCTTCTGGGTCGACGGCCGGCCGGTCGTGCTCGTGCGCCCGAAACCGCAGGCGCCGGCCGCTCCGGCCCGGAGCGCGTCGGGCTCGACGTTCGTGGCCGGCGCCCGGGCGCGCGTGGCCCGCGAGGGGCGCATCTACGTCGAGGGCAAGCACGACGCCGAGCTGGTCGAGAAGGTGTGGGGCCACGACCTGCGGATCGAGGGCGTCGTCGTCGAGCCCCTGCACGGCGTCGACGACCTGCCGGCGATCGTCCGGGACTTCCGCCCCGCGTCGGGACGGCGCCTGGGCGTGCTGGTCGACCACCTGGTCTCAGGCTCCAAGGAGTCGCGGATCGCGGCGCAGGTGACCGGTGCGCACGCGCTCGTCGTCGGCCACCCCTTCATCGACATCTGGCAGGCGGTGAAGCCCCAGGTGGTGGGCATCCGCGCCTGGCCGACGGTGCCGAGGGGCGAGTCGTGGAAGGACGGCGTCTGCCGCCGGCTGGGCTGGGAGGACGACACCGGCTACGTCTGGGCGCAGCGCATCCTCGCCCGCGTGCGCACCTGGACCGACCTGGAGCCGGCGCTCATCGGCCGCGTGGAGGAGCTCATCGACTTCGTCACGACCGACTGACGCCCCTTGCCCCGGCCGGCCGTCGGTGCCGTTGTCCCGATGACTTGGTCATCGAGTGCCGCCGACCTCGGGGTGGCGCCCGGGACGGTCGCCCGCGCCTACGCCGAGCTCGAGGCCGCCGGCCTGGTCACCAGCCGCCGGCGCACCGGCACGGTGGTCACCGGCCGCGACCCCGCGCCGCCGGCCGAGGACCGGGTGCGGGCGACCGCCGACCGGCTCGCCACCGAGGCCCGCGCGGCGGGGCTGGACGGGGACACGGTCCTCGCCCTCGTCCGCGCGGCCTGGGTGCGCCGGGGCGGCTGACCGGGTCAGGGCAGCCGGGGGACCATCGGCAGCCGGGACCGCACGAACAGCCCGGTCAGGAGCACGGCCAGCAGTGGAACGCCCACCGCCACGGCGGCCAGGACCAGCCACGGGACGTCGACCAGCGGTGGGCCGGGGGTCCGCGTCAGCGGCCGGGCCACCGCGATGCCCGGCACGAGCCCGACGAGCACGCCCAGCCCGGCCCCCACGCCGGCCACCACCGCGGCCGAGCTCATCGCCACCGTCCGCCGGGTCCGCGGCGCCGCTCCCAACGCGGCGAGGGTGGCGAAGTCCGGCCGTGCGTCGGTGAGGGCCAGGCCGGTGGCGGTGACGGTCGCGATGAGCACCAGCACGGCGGCCACCGCCACGAGCAGCAGCCGGGCCAGCTCGAGCCGGTCGCTCCACCCGCGCTCCACGTACAGCGACGTGGCGGGGGAGACCGCCGCCAGGCTGCCGGTGAGCCGCTGCTCCACCGCCGGCGTCACCGGGTCCGCAGGCGTCCCGACGACCAGGCCCACCGGCGACACCGGCAGCGGCAGCCGGTCGGCGAGCGACGGCGGCACGACGACCAGCGCGGGGAGGGCGACCTGCCCGGTGGCGGCGGCGGGCGCCTGCACGGCCGGCAGGCGCACCTCGCCGGCCGGCGTCGCGGCGCCCTCGTCGTACCGCACACCGGCGAGGGTCACCTCTCCCCCGGCCAGCGCGCCGGTGCCGAACACCACGACCCGCCCGCGGTCCAGCGCCCGCCCGACCGCCTCGTCGAGCCGGCCGGGGAACGCCGCGCGCAGGGTCGCCGCGTCGGCCACGACGAGGTCCCGGGAGTACGACGCGGGCCCCTCGGACGGCAGCCACCGGCACTCGGTCAGCGCGCCGGTGCACCCCGGCTGCACCGCGGCGACCTCGCGGGACTCCCCCAGCGGCACCGCGGCGAGGGCGTGCACCGGGCTCCCGGGGGCCGCCGAACGGACCGCTGCCTCCGTCGCCGCCCACCCCTCCGGGTCGAGGTCGCCGGAGACCTGGGCGGTGCCCAGCGGCAGCAGCGGCAGGTAGTCGCGCGCCATCTGCGCGCTGTCGCTCGCACTGCCGATGGCCAGCGCGGTGACCCCCGCGACGGTGGCCATGACCGCGGCCACCGCCGGGGCCGTCCGGCTGCGGTTGCGGACGGCGTCGCGCAGCGCCAGCCGCCCCGGCGCGGGCAGCACCCGTCCGGCGGGCGCCAGGAGCCCGAGCAGCCAGGGCGTCGCGGCCACCGCACCCAGGACGAGGAGCACGGCGCCGCCGGCGACGGCGGGCTCGGCCCCCTCGGCGCCGAGCGCCACCACGACCAGGCCGGCCACGACGACCAGCAGGCCGCCGAGGGGCAGCCGCCAGGCCGTGCGCACCGGACCGCGGCGGCCGGCGAGCGAGGCGACGACGGGGAGCCGGGCGGCCCGGGCGGCCGGGACGGCGACCGCGCCGAGGGCGGCGAGGACGCCCACCGCCGCGACGGCGAGCACGTCGGCGACGGCCACGTCGAAGGGCCCGAAGGGCCGGCCGTCCCAGCCGCCGAGGACCGGCACCGCCGCGGCCGCGAGACCGATGCCCAGCGCGGCCCCGAGCACCGCGGCGCTCCCGCCGACCACGAGCCCCGAGGCCAGGACGACGCGGCGCAGGTCGCCGGGCGCCCCCCCGGTCACCGCGACCAGCGCCAGGTCGCGGCGCTGCCGCCGGACGCCGACGGCGAAGGCCGGCCCGGCCAGCAGCGCCACCTCGAGCACGACGGCGACGACGATGAGCGCGAGGACGAGGGTGTCCCGCCCGGAGCCGACGGAGGCGCCCGGCGGCAGCCACGCGTCCTCCGGGGGCGGGTCCAGGACCACCTCGCGGGAGACAGCGACGAGGCCCTGCGCGTTCAGCGCCTGGACCGCCGGCCAGGGGAGGCCGCCGGGGACGCGGGCGAAGAACTCCGTCGAGGACCCGGTGAGCAGCGCGGCGTCCGCCAGCGGCAGGACCAGCCGGGACGCCACGGCCGGGCCCGTGACCACGCCGACCACCTGCGCGGGGACGTCGTCCGCGGTGAGCAGGAGCTCGTCGCCGACGGCGATGCCGCGCCGGGCCAGCTGCCGGCTCACCGCCACCTCGCCGGACGCCGCCGGCAGCCGGCCCTCCTGCAGCTGCACGCCGCCGGGGAGCAGCGGGTCGGCCAGGTCCCCGGCCAGCGCCGAGACCCGGGTGTGCCCGGTCTCGGTCCGGTAGGAGGTCCCCCCGGCCACCCGCTCGACCACCCGGGAACCGGCGGGGAGCGCAGCGGCCACGTCGGCGCGGGTCCACGGCGGCTCGGCCGCCGGCGCGTCGGCCTGCCAGACCGCCCCCGTGGCCGGATCGGCCCACACCCGGGCCCGGGCCTCGCCGCGCAGCACGGCGTCGCTGGCCCCGAGCGTGTCCGGGAGCGCCTCGACCGGGGTGGTGTCGGTGGTCCGGTAGAGCGTGTCCGCGGCCGTGACGGCGAGCACCGGCAGGCCGACCATGAGGACGATCAGCAGGGTCCGGCCGCGGTGCCGCCGGGCATCCCGGGCGGCGATGCGCAGTGCGAGCCGCCAGCGCACCAGCCACCTCGTCACACCGCACCGCCCGCGGGCAGCAGGGACTCTGCCCCGGCCACCGGCCCGCTCTGGTCCACCACGACCCCGTCGCGGAGGAACACCACCCGGTCGGCCCAGGCCGCGTAGCGCGCCTCGTGGGTGACGAGCACCCCGGCCGCCCCCGCCTCGCAGCGGGCCCGCAGCACCCGCAGGACCTCCTCCCCGGTGGTGGAGTCCAGCGCGCCGGTGGGCTCGTCGGCCAGCAGCAGCCGGCGCGGCCCGACCAGCGCCCGGGCGATGGCGACCCGCTGCTGCTGGCCGCCGGACATCTCGTCCGGGAAGCGGCCGGCGAACGCGCCCATCCCGACCTCGTCGAGGGCCACCCGCGCCGCGCGGCGCGCCAGCCCACCGCGGACGCCGTCGAGCTCCAGCGGCAGCGCCACGTTCTCCACGGCGGACAGCGACGGCAGGAGGTTGAGGTCCTGGAACACGTAGCCGACGCTGCGCCGCCGGACGGCGGCGACCTGCGCGGCCGACAGCTCCGCCAGGTCGCGCCCCTCGACGACGACCCGGCCGGTGGTCGGGGCGTCCAGGCCGCCGGCGATCTGCAGGAGCGTGGACTTGCCGGAGCCCGAGGGGCCCATGACCGCGACCAGTTCGCCGGCGCTCACCGACAGGTCCACCCCGCGCAGCGCCTGCACGACGGTCTCCCCCTGGCGGTGCTCGCGGCCGACGCCGGTCAGGACCAGCACCGGGGCGCTCACCGCCGGCCCCGCTCGGGAGCCGGTGCGGCGGCCGGCGCGGCCGGCGCCGCGACCGCGGTCCGGGCCAGCGCCGCACGGGCGACCCGCGCGTCACAGTGGTCCAGCCAGCGGATCTCCGCCTCGGCGCGGAAGACCAGCGAGTCGAGCACCAGGGACCACGCGAGGTCCCCGGCGTCGTCCCCGGCACGCACCTTGAGCCGGGTCAGCTGCTGCAGCGCCGACATGGTGGCGGTGCGCTGGGTCTGGACGACACGGGGGACGTCGACCCCCGGCGTGGTCACCGCCAGCGCCAGCTTGATCGCCAGCTCGTCCCGGGGGGCGCCCTTGCCGCCGACGGGCGAGCCGAACCACTCCCGCAGCTCGCTGCGGCCGTCGTCGGTGATGCGGTAGGCGATCCGCCCGTCGGCGTCGGGCTCGCCCTCCTGGACGACGAGGCCGTCGCGCTCGAGGCGGTCGAGGGTCGAGTAGACCTGGCCCACGTTCAGGGGCCAGGTCGCCCCGGTCGCGGCGTCGAACTCACCGCGCAGCTGGTAGCCGTGCCGCGGGCCGCGTTCGAGCAGCGCGAGGAGGCTGTGTCGGATGGACATGTACGCAGTATGCATACGGCGTATGCCCACTGGTGCGGTCGACGCCGCGACGCGCCGAGCGGGGTGCCAGGGACGCGGTTCCCGCACCCTGGCACCCCACCGAGCGGATCAGTCGGGGATGTAGGCGAAGGTGTCCGGGTCGGGCCCGGTGCGCTCGCCGCGGTCGAGCCCGGTGATGGCGGCCATCGCCGCCTCGTCCAGCTCGAAGTCGAAGAGGTCGAAGTTCTCCTCGACGCGGCTGCGGGTCACCGACTTCGGGAAGACGACGTCGCCGCGCTGGACGTGCCAGCGGAGGGTCACCTGGGCCGGGGTCTTGCCGACGCGCTCGGCGATCTGGGTGATGACCGGGTCGCCGGTGACCCTCCCCTTGGCGATCGGCGCCCACGCCTCGGTGGCGATCTCGTGCTGCGCGTTGAAGGTGCGAGCCTCGTCGTTGCCGAGGTAGGGGTGCGCCTCGATCTGGTTGACCGCGGGGCGGACCTCGGTGCCGGCGAACAGGTTCCGCAGGTGGTGCGGCTGGAAGTTGGAGACGCCGATCGCCCGCACGCGGCCGCTGGCGTAGATCTCCTCCATCGCCTTCCACCGCGCCACGTAGTCGCTCACGCTGGCCAGGGGCCAGTGGACGAGGAACAGGTCGAGCTGGTCGAAGCCGAGCTGGGCCAGGGTCTCGTCGAACGAGCGGAGGACGTCGTCGCGGCTCTGCCGGTTGTTGTTGAGCTTGCTGGTGACGAACACCTCCTCCCGCGGGATCCCGGAGTCGCGGATCCCCGCGCCGACCCCCTTCTCGTTGCCGTACATCTGCGCGGTGTCGATGTGCCGGTAGCCGACCTCCAGCGCCGTGCGCGTGGCCTCGGCGGTCTGGTCCGGCGGGATCTGGAAGACGCCGAACCCCAGCTGGGGGATCTCGACGCCGTTGTTGAGTCGGATGGTGGGCACGGTGGCCACAGGCGATGTTCCTCTCGGATCGGGGAGGGCGGCGCTCACGACGGGGCCGCCCTCCGGGGCGCTACCCCTTGACGCCGTCGTCAACCCGAGCGACCGGCTGCCCCGTCCCGGCCGGCACCCGCGGCCCCCGGCGCAGCAGCGGCGCCCCGGCGAGCGCGAGCAGGACCGCTCCGGCCGCCGCGAGGGCCGGGACGGCGAAGGCGGTCTCCGCCCCCCACGCGTCGACGGCCGCCCCGGCCAGCGCCGAGCCCGCGGTGACGCCGAGCGTGAGCCCGGTCGTCGTCCACGACAGCGCCTCGGTCAGTGCCGCGCGCGACACCCGGGACTCGACCAGGGAGGTGCCCGACACCAGCACCGGGGCGATGGTGAGCCCGGCGAGGAACCCCACGCCGACCAGGACCGGCAGCGACCCGACGCCCCACAGCAGCTGGACGGCGAGCCCGAAGGCGACCGCGGTGGCGAGGAACCGGCTGACCAGCGTGCCGGGCAGCCGGGCGACGCCGTAGACCAGGCCCGCGACGAGGCTGCCGCCCGCGAACACGGCCAGGACCAGCCCGGCCAGCGCGGTCACGCCCTCGGCGTCGGCGAACCCCACGACGACGACGTCCACCGCTCCGAAGACGACCCCGACGGCCACGTACGCCGCCGAGACAACGAGCACCGTCGCGTTCAGGGCCGCCCACCGGCGGGAGGGGGTGCCGGGGTCGGGCACGTGGAGGGTCGGCTCGGTGGCGCGCTGGCCGGCCAGCCAGAAGCCGCCGGCCGATCCGAGCACGATGCCGGTCAGGAACCCGACCGGCGGGGCGACCAGCGTGGCGAGCAGGGTCACCAGCGGCGGCCCGACCACGAACACCACCTCGTCGACGACGGCCTCCAGCGCGAAGGCGGTCTGCCGGCGGCCGGCGTCGTCCAGGGCGGCCACCCAGCGGGCCCGGACGAGCGAGCCGATGTTGGGCCCGCTGGCTCCGCACAGCGCGGCGAGGACGAACCACGACCAGCGCGGCGCCCCCGCGGTCACCGCCGCGACGAACGCGACCCCGGAGACCAGGTAGACGGTCATGGCCACGCGCAGGACGGCGCCCTGGCCGCGGCGGTCCATGGCGCGCGCCCACTGTGGGCTGGCGACGGAGAAGCTCAGCGCCAGCGTCCCGGAGACCGCGCCGGCCAGCCCGTAGCTGCCGGTCTCGCCGGCGACGAGCAGCACGGCGCCGAGGCCGAGCATCGGGATGGGCAGGCGGGCGACCCAGCCGGCGAAGGAGAACGCCACGGAGCCGGGCACGGCGAACAGGCGGGCGTAGGGACCGAAGACGCTGCGGGGGGACACGGGACTCTCGCGCTTCCTGGCCACAGGCGAGTGCGGGGATCCCCGCCGGGCTCTCGGGTGGCCCCGGAACGGTAGCAACCACCGCCGACGCCCTGCCGTCGGTTTTCGCGGGAACCGCCGCGTCGTCGGCCGCGTGTCGCCCCGCTGGTGCATGAACGTTCATGCACTCTGTGTGAGCGACCGCGCACACGCTGCGGCCACCGATCTCGAGGAGTCCCGTGCCCCCGTCCTCCCGCCCGCGCCTCCTACTCGCGCTGCTGCTGGCGCTCGCCGTCCTGCTCACCCCCGGTGTCGCCGCCGCGAAGGGCGGCAGCGACGACGCCGCCTCCTCCGACGACGGCGGGGGCGGGGCCGGTGGCGGCTCGGTCGGCGCCGGCGACTTCGCCGTCACCGTCAACGGCCGGACCACCGACCCGGCCGCCGGGCGCGAGGCCCGCCTGCGCGACGTCACGCCCACCGGCCCGATCGCCGTCCGCGGCCGGCACGTCACCTTCGTCATCGACCCCGCGACCCTCGGCGTCCACGACTACACGCTCACCGGCGCCCCCGACCCGCAGCGCATGGTGACCGCGCCGACGGTCGTCTTCGCCTCGAAGGTGCCGCAGCTGACCGCCGCGCAGCGGCGCGGCGTCCGGATCACCGAGCTGCGGCTGCGCGACGGCGTCCTCGTCGCCGAGTTCGCCGCGGGCGGCGGGAAGCTCAAGGTCCAGGCGAAGGACGCCCCGCAGGGCGGCATCTTCCAGATGGAGCAGGAGTTCGGCGGCCCCGTCGAGTACGTGCACACCCTCGGCCCGACGCTGTTCTACTTCGTCAACGAGTTCACCGGGAAGGTCAACTTCGGCGACGGCCTCGCCGGCGACGCGACGCACCAGATGCTGCTGGGCAAGGACAGCCCCCAGGTGGCGACCAAGCTGTACCAGGACGGGACGACGACCCGCTGGTCGGTGGCCTCGGGCGGCCGGATGGGCGGCGTGCTCGGCGAGGACGCGATCGAGCTGTCGGCCGGTGCCACCGACTGCACCAGCGACTGCCAGGCCCGCAACCGGCTCCGGGGCTCGGTGCCGGTGCCGCCGGAGCCGGTCGACCCGACGCCGATCGGCTGACCGCACACCTCCCCGACGGGGGCGGCCGGGACCCCGGTCGCCCCTGTCGCGCGTCCGGAGGACGGCGCGGTGTCGGGACGCGCCACTACATTCGGGGCGTGACCTCGACGAGCCCGCTGCCCGACCCGGTGCTGCGCCGTCCGGACCCGGCCCCCGGGACGGGCGGACTGGTGGACCGGCACGGCCGGACCGCCACCGACCTGCGGGTGTCACTGACCGACCGCTGCAACCTGCGCTGCACGTACTGCATGCCGCCCGAGGGCCTGGACTGGCTGCCCAAGGTCGAGGTGCTGACCGACGACGAGCTCGTGCGGCTGGTCCGCATCGGCGTGGAGCAGCTCGGCATCCGCGAGGTCCGCTTCACCGGCGGCGAGCCGCTCCTGCGGCCGGGCCTGGTCGGCATCGTGCAGGCCGCCACGTCCCTCGCACCCCGGCCCGAGGTCAGCCTGACCACGAACGCGATCGGGCTGGTGCGGGTGGCCCCGGCCCTGGCCGCGGCCGGGCTCGACCGGATCAACGTCAGCCTCGACACCCTCGACCGCGGGCGCTTCAAGCAGCTCACCATGCGCGACCGGCTCGACGACGTGCTGGCCGGCCTGGCCGCCGCCCGGGACGCCGGCCTGACGCCGGTCAAGGTCAACGCCGTCCTCCTGCACGGGATGAACGACGTCGACGCCGTTCCGCTGCTGGACTTCTGCCTGGAGCAGGGCTACCAGCTGCGCTTCATCGAGCAGATGCCGCTGGACGCCCACCACGCCTGGACCCGGGGCCGGATGGTCACCGCCGAGGACATCCTCGAGCGGCTGTCGGCGGCGCACACCCTCACCCCGGACCCCGAGGAGCGCGGCTCCGCGCCGGCCGAGCGGTGGCTGGTCGACGGCGGCCCGGCGACCGTCGGGGTCATCGCCTCGGTGACCCGCTCGTTCTGCGGCACCTGTGACCGCACCCGCCTGACCGCCGACGGGCAGGTGCGCAACTGCCTGTTCGCCCGAGAGGAGTCCGACCTGCGGACGGCGATGCGCGCCGGGGCCACCGACGAGGAGCTGGCCGACCGCTGGCGGATCGCCACACTGTCGAAGCTGCCCGGGCACGGCATCGACGACCCCAGCTTCCTGCAGCCCACGCGCCCGATGTCCGCGATCGGCGGCTGACGCCGTGCCATCCTCGGTCACCGTCCGGTACTTCGCCGGGGCCCGCGCGGCCGCCGGCGTCGACACCGAGACCCGCACCGCCGGCACCCTCGAGGAGCTGGTCGGGCAGCTCGTCGAGTCCCACGGCGAGAAGCTCGAGCGGGTGCTCACCGCCTGCTCGTTCCTCGTCGACGGAACGCAGACGCGGAACCGGACGTTGGTGCTGGAACCCGGGGCGGTCGTCGACGTGCTGCCCCCGTTCGCCGGAGGATGAACCACCCACGTGACGGCGCTGCCTCACCATCGCCCCTCGCCTGATCCCCGCACCGCCCGATGATCGAGTGGTTGCTCGTCGGCGTCGGCGTCCTGCTGATCGTCGCCTGTGCCGGCTTCGTCGCCTTCGAGTTCGCGCTGGTCACCGTCGACCGCGTCACCGTGGAGCGCGAGGCGGAGGCCGGCCGGCCCCGGGCGGCCGGCGTCCTCGCCGCCATGCAGACGCTGTCCACCCAGCTCTCCGGCGCCCAACTCGGGATCACGGTCACCAACCTGGCCATCGGGTTCGTCGCCGAGCCCTCGATCGCGGCCCTGCTGCAGGGGCCGCTCGCGTCGGCCGGCCTGTCCGGTGCCGCGGCCCGCTCGGTGTCGATCACCCTGGCGCTGGTCCTCGCGACCGTGCTGACCATGGTGTTCGGCGAGCTGGTGCCCAAGAACCTCGCCATCTCCGACCCGCTGCGCACGGCCAAGGCCGTCTCCGGGTTCCAGCGCGGCTTCACCCGGGGCACCGCGCTGGTGATCCGGTTCCTCAACGGCTGGGCCAACGGCATCCTGCGCCGGCTGTTCGGCGTCGAGCCCCAGGAGGAGCTGGCGTCGGCCCGCTCACCGGAGGAGCTCACCTCGCTGGTCCGCCGGTCCCGGACCGTGGGCACCCTGCCCGCGGAGACCGCCACGCTCCTGGAGCGCGGGCTGGCGTTCGGTGAGCTGCGCGCCAGCGACGTCGCCACCCCGCGGATCCGCATGACCACCGTGCCGGTCGACGCCCCGGTCGCCACGGTCCTCGCCGCCGCGCGCGAGTCCGGGCACTCGCGGTTCCCCGTGGTGGCGGGCTCCGGCGCCGACGACGTCGTCGGGATGGTCCACGTGAAACACGCCCTGGCGGTCGAGCGCGACCGCCGCGCCGGGGTGCCGGTCGAGCAGGTGATGATCCCGCCGCTGTTCGTGCCCACCTCCCGCCAGCTGGACGAGCTGCTCGTGGACCTGCGCCGCGGCGGCCTGCAGATGGCCGTCGTCGTCGACGAGTACGGCGGCACCGACGGCGTGGTGACCGTCGAGGACCTGGTCGAGGAGCTGGTCGGCGCGGTCTCCGACGAGCACGACGAGGCGGTCGAGCAGGAGGTGCTCGACCGCGGCGACGGCACCTGGTCGGTGTCGGGGCTGCTGCGGCCGGACGAGGTCAGCGCCCTCACCGGCCTCGCCGTCCCGACCGACCGGCACTACGAGACGGTCGGCGGCCTGGTGCTGCACCACCTGGGCCGCATGCCGGAGCCGGGCGACCGGGTGAGCGCCCTGCGCCAGCTGCCGCCCGAGCTCGCCGCGGAGGCCGAGGGACACCCCGGCGGGGTCTGGGTCGAGGTGGAGAGCCTCGACGGCACCCGCGTGGACCGGGCCCGCATGGGCGCGCTGACCGCCGGCGACGAGGCCGAGGAGGCCGACCGTGGGTGACTGGGTCGGGGTGCTGGTCGCCGTCGTCCTGCTGCTGGCCAACGCCTTCTTCGTCGGCGCCGAGTTCGCGCTCGTCTCGGCGCGCCGCTCGTCGATCGAGCCGCTGGCCGAGGCCGGCTCGCGCCGGGCGCGCACCACGCTGGCGGCGATGGAGCGGGTGTCGCTCATGATGGCCGGCGCGCAACTGGGCATCACCGTCTGCTCGCTGGGCCTCGGGGCCATCGGCGAGCCCGCCGTGGCGCACCTGCTGGAGCCGGTGTTCGAGGCGCTCGCGGTGCCCGAGGCGCTGGTGCACCCGATCTCCTTCGTGATCGCGCTGACCGCTGTCGTCGCGCTGCACGTGGTGATCGGCGAGATGGTCCCCAAGAACCTCGCCCTCGCCGGGCCGGACCGCGCCGCGCTGGCGCTCGCGCCACCGCTGTCGGGCGTGGTCACGGTGCTCAAGCCGGTGATCGTCGGCCTCAACGCCCTCGCCAACGGCGTCCTGCGGCTGCTGGGGATCGACCCGAAGAACGAGGTGACCAGCTCGTTCACCCGCGACGAGGTGGCCGGGCTGCTCGACCAGTCCCGGGCCGGCGGGCTGCTCGACAAGCGCGAGCACGACCTGCTCACCGGCGCGCTCGCGCTGGAGGACCGGGACACCCGCGCGGTGCTCATCCCCCGCGCGGAGCTCACCACGCTGGACCCCGACGACGGCGCGCTGGCCGTCGAGCGGGCCGCCGCGCGCACCGGGTTCTCCCGCTTCCCGGTCGTGCGCGACGGCGAGTTCACCGGGTACGTGCACGTCAAGGACGTGCTCGTGGCCGACGGCGAGCCGGACGTCCGGGTCGCCGACATCACCCGTCCGCTCCCCCGGGTGCCGGCCACCGGTGACCTGCGCACCACGCTGCAGACGATGCAGGCCGACGGCGCCCAGTTCGCCGCGGTGACCGAGGACGGCGCCGTGCTCGGCGTGGTCGCCCTGGAGGACATCCTCGAGGAACTGGTCGGCGAGATCCGCGACGCCGTGCACCGGTGACCCGCTCGCCACCCGCGCGACGACCGGTGCGCCACGGGCGCGCTCCGGACCGGACAATGGGGACATGAGCATCTTTGGGCGGGCCAAGGCGAAGGCCGAGGAGCTGATCGGGCGCGCGGAGGAGGTCTACGGCGAGTCGCACGGCGACGCCGCGGCGCAGACGGCCGGCGAGGCCCGGCGGCTCGAGGGTGAGGCCGAGGAGGAGGCCGCCGAGCGCGACGCGGGCCCGGACGGCGACGGGGTCCCCGGCCGGCACTGACCGCAGCCGGCACACCGGGCGCGCCGGACCGGCGCGCCCCGAACGGGGAGAGGTGGTCGGGATGGTCCTCCCGGAACCGGGGATCGCGGACGTGGCGCCCTGGCAGGACTTCACCGGTGCCGCCTGCGGTGCCCTGGAGTTCCTGCACCAGCAGTTGGGCTGGGACGTGTGGACGGTGACCCGCGTCGTCGACGACCGGCAGGTCGTGCTGCACGCCCACCCGGCCTCGGCGGTCCCCGCCGGGGCGTCCTTCCCGTGGGAGGAGAGCTTCTGCCGGCTGATGGTGGCCGGGGAGGCGCCCCGTGCGGCGACGGTGACCGCGGCGGTTCCCGAGTACGCCGCCCGGTCGCTCGGGCCGGGCGGCCGGGTGGCGGCCTACCTCGGCGTGCCGCTGGTGACCGCCGACGGCCGGCTGTTCGGGACGCTGTGCGCGGTGGCCTTCCGGGCCCGGCCGCGCAGCGCGGCCCGCGACCTGCCGGTGGTGGAGCTGGTGGCGCGGATGCTCAGCACCCTCATGGCCGCCGGAGTCACCCCGCCCGACCTGCGTCCGGACTGCTGAGGCGGCTGATCGCCGGGCTCGTCCCCGGCGGCTGACCGCCGGGCTCCCCGGCGGCGGACCGCCCCGCGCCGTCGCCGGGCCGCGCCCACCGGGCCGCTTCCCGAGGCCCTCGTCGGGCCGCCCCCTCCCGAGCCCTGCGGAGACCAGCGATGACCCGATCGGACGACGCCACCACCGCGCGGGACGGCGGAGCCCCGGACTCCTCCGTCCGGATCACGGTCGACGGGCACGTGCTCGCCGACGCCGACGTCCACCCGACCGACGACCCCCGGGTGGTGCACTCGGACCTCCACGTGGAATCGGGGCAGCTGCCCCTGGGGACCCGCGGCCGGCTCGTCGACGCCGTCCTCGACCACCCGTCGGTCGACCGGGCCGAGCGCCTGGTCGCCACCATGCCGATCAGCGACACCGAGATGCTCGACCGGGTCCGCGAGCGGACCACCGACGTGGCCGCACGCGCCGCCGGCGCCACGAAGATCGTCGAGGCTCGGCTGCCGCACTCGGACTGACCGGCGTCCCGTCCCGCCCCTTCCCGCAGCGGCCCGGCGGTGCCAGGGTGACCGCCAGATCCACCCACGGTCCCGTCCGGCGCACTGGCGCGCCGACCAGGAGGCACGGATGGCCCGCTCCACCCTCCCCCGCACCCGCTCGCGCGCGGCCGTGCTCGTGGCCGCGGTCCTCGGCCTCGGCGCGAGCACCGTCGCCCCGGCCGCGGCGCACGCGCCCGACGTCATCGTGCTGCCGGGCGCCGGGGGTGCCGAGGGCATGGCCGCCGGCCGCGGCGCCACCTTCTACGCCGGCGACCTGACCAACGGCAACATCTACCGGGGGGACCTCCGCCGGGGGACCGCGGAGCTGTTCATCCGTGCGCCCGCGGGCCGGGTGGCGGTCGGCATGGACACCGCCCTGCGGCACCGGCTGCTCTTCGTCGCCGGTGGCGCGACCGGCGACGCCTACGTCTACGACCTGCGCACCGGACGGACCGTCGCCACCTACGAGTTCGGCCCGGCCGCCTCGTTCGTGAACGACGTCGTCGTCACCGAGGACGGCGCCTGGTTCACCGACAGCCGCCGCGGCGTGCTGTACCACGTGCCGCTCGGCCGGCACGGCGACCTCGGCGAGGGCCGCGAGCTGCCGCTGCGCGGTTCGGCGGCCGACGCCGGTGACGAGTTCAACCTCAACGGGATCACCGCCACCGAGGACGGGCGGACGCTGGTCGTCGCCCACTCCGGCAACCAGTCGCTGTACACCGTCGACCCCCGGACCGGGGACAGCCGGCTGATCGGGGGCCTGGTGCTGGAGAACCTCGACGGGGTCGAGCTGGAGGGGCGCACCCTGTGGGCGGTGCAGAACCGCTCGAACCGGATCGCGGAGATCCGGCTGGACCGCGACCTCTCCTCGGGGCGGGTCCGCGACGTGATCACCGACGAGGACTTCGACGTCCCCACGACGGCGATCCTCTGGAAGGGCGGTCTCGCGGCCGTCAACGCCCAGTTCGGCGACACCGCGGGTGCCGCGGCCAACCCGTTCGAGGTCGTCCTGGTCGACGACTGAGCCCCACCTAGGGGCAGGCGACCCACTCCTCCTCGCCGTCGGTGAAGACCTGCCGCTTCCAGATCGGCAGCCGCTTCTTCACCTCGTCGACGAGCTCGGCGCAGGCCGCGAAGGCCTGGCCGCGGTGCGACGCGCTGACCGCGCAGGCCAGCGCGACGTCCCCGATGCCGAGCATGCCCACCCGGTGCGAGACGGCGACGGCGTGCACGTCGGCCCGCGCGGCGAACTCCCGCGCCAGCTCCTCGATGACGGCCTGCGCCGTCGGGTGGCCCACGTACTCCAGTTCGGTCACCGACCGGCCGCCGTCGTGGTCGCGGACGACGCCGGAGAAGGAGACGACCGCGCCGGCGGCCTTGTCGGCCACCGCGTCCTCGTGCTCGGCGACCGACAGCGGGACGTCGACGACGCGGGCGATCACGGCGCCGACGGTACCCCGCCCGGCGGCACGTCGAGGTCGGTCGGATCGGCCAGGCCGGTGCAGTCGACCTCGACGACCGGGTGGGTGGCCAGGTAGCGGCGGGCGCCCTCGTCACCGGTCGCGGTCGCAGCCACCCCGGCCCAGTGCTCGCGGCCGAGCAGCACCGGGTGCCCGCGGACGCCGTCGTAGGCGGCGATCGCCAGGGCGTCCGGCGCCGCGTGCCCGGCCAGGCGCTCCAGCGCGGCGGGGGTCATCCCCGGCATGTCGACCAGCAGGACGAGGGCGGCGTCCACCTGCCCGGGCCACGCCCGCAGACCCTCGAGCCCGGTCCGCAGGGACGACGCCATGCCGGTCTCCCAGTCACGGTTGGCCAGCACGGTGGCCCCGTCGAGGTCGGCGGTGCGCCACACGTCGACCGCCCGGGCGCCCAGCACGACCAGGACCGGGTCGCACACCGCCCGCGCCGTCCGGACCGCGCGCTCGACCAGCAGGCTGCCGCCGTACTCGACCAGCGCCTTGGGCATCCCGTAGCGGCGACCGCCCCCCGCGGCGAGGACCAGCCCCGCGACCGTGCTCACGCCCCCACCCTCCCAGGAGGCCGGGGACGGCCGGCCCCGCGCCTCCCGGGAGGTCGGGCCCTCAGGCCGTGGGGATCAGGTCGCTGCCGTCGACCGGCACGAGGTCGGCCGGCTCCTCCACCGTCGGCAGCGCCGGGCGCCGGACCACCGCCGGGTTCGGGTTGGCGTTGAACAGCAGCCGGAACACGTCGGGCCGGGAGTAGTGCCCGACCGGGTCGGCGGCCGACTTGGCGACGGCCAGGAGCGCGGGGTCGAGGTCGGCGTAGAGGATGCCCTCCTCCGTCTCGGGCAGGGGCTGGGCCAGCTCGGTGCCCTCCGGCCCGTAGATGCGGGCGAACCCGCCGCCCTGACGCAGCAGCTCGCGCTTGGCGTCGGTGTCGGCGAACAGCTCGTGGGCGGCGGGGCCGATGACACCGCAGGGGGCGAGGACGAAGGTCTGGCCCTCGACGGCGTAGACGAGGCTCGCGGCGTTGTTCACCTCAGGGCCGAGGGCCTGCGCGGCGCCGCGGTACAAGGAGAAGCTGGGCCACGACGCCACGTGGATCTGCTCGCCCAGGCTGTACATCGCGTACTTGGTCAGCGGCTGGAAGTGCTCCCAGCAGTTGAGGGCGCCCAGCCGGCCGAAGGGCGTCTCGTGCACCTGGATGTCACTGCCGTCGCCCTCGCCGAAGACGCTGCGCTCGACGTGGGTGGGCTTGAGCTTGCGGCGGACGCCGACCACCTTGCCCGTGTCGTCGAGGAAGGCCTGGGACATGTACAGGCTGCCCCCGGCCCGCTCGCTGAAGCCGAGGACGACGTGCACGCGGTGCTCCGCGGCAGCCGCCGCGATGCGCGCCATCTCCGCGCCGTCCCGGGTCATCGAGTTCGTGCTGTACCGGGCGACGAACTGCATGCCCCAGGCCGGCGCGTCCAGCCAGATCCACCAGGGGTAGCCGGGGACGAAGGTCTCGGGGAAGGCGACGAGCCGGGCACCGTTGGCCGCGGCCTCGCCGATGAGGTCGACCACCTGCTGCACGCCGGCGTCCAGGTCCAGCCACCGGGGCTCGGCCTGCACTGCCGCAGCGCGCACCGTCTGTGCCGTCATGGGTCCTCCTCTGGGAGCCGGGTCGGGGCACCAGCGTGGAACGGCGGACGGGGGCCGGTACTGACGATCCGTGCCAGTTCACTGACCGGTCGCGCCGGTCCGGGCCGCCGCCCGGTACTCGGCCGGGGTCTGACCGGTGACGGCGCGGAAGGCGCGGTGGAACTGGGCCTCGCCCGCGAAGCCACACGCCGTCCCCACGCCGGCCACCGGGCGCCGCGGCTGGGTGGTGAGCAGCCGCTGCGCGTGCTCGACGCGGATGCGGCGGAGGACCGTGGTGAGGCCGGCCGGCTCGCCCTCGAACAGCCGGAACAGCGCCCGCCGGGACAGGCAGCAGGCGGCGGCGACGGAGTCGACGTCCAGGCGGGGGTCGGCGAAGCGCTCGCGCAGGTGTCGCGCGACCGCCTCGCGGGCCAGGACGCGGTCCTCGGGGACGGGCCCGACCCCGGAGGTGAGCCGGAGGGCGGTCGCCAGCAGACCGTCGGCGTGCGGGCTCAGGAGCGCGGCGCCGGCGGGGTCACGGCGCTGGAGGAGGGCGAGGCCGGTGAAGAACCCCGCCACCACCGAGCCCGGCCCCTCCGGGGCGAGAGGGACGGCGGTGTTGTGCACGGCCTCGTCCCGGACACCGGCGGCGGCGAGCAGCCGCTGGCGGGGCACCTGCACCACGGTCTGCTCGAAGGCGTCGTCGAAGTGGAGGGCGTAGGGGCGGGTGCTGTCGTAGAACGCCATGCTGCCCGGCCGGAGGTGGGCGACCCGGCCGTCCTGCTCGACCCGCCCCCGGCCGGTCACCTGGATGCTGGCCAGCAGGTAGTCCTCCGAGGTGCGGGCGATCAGCCGGCGGGTCCGCCGCACCCGCTGGCCGGTGGACCGCACCGTCGTCACCTGCACGCCGGGGAGGTCCACCAGCCGGAGGGCCCCGCTGAACGGCCCCGGCGTGGTGGGCGCCGCCGACAGCTGCACGAAGGTGTCGCAGATGAGGTCGCACCAGTACTCGAAGGCGCGCGCCGGCGGCACCTCCGCCGTCGAGCACTCGCGGACCGCGCCCCGTGCCGGATCGGCGCTCACGCGAGCATCGTGGCCCGTCGACCCGCGCGCCGTCCATGGTCCGCGACCCCGCGGCGACCCGCCCCGTCAGCGGGCGTAGACGGCGACCTCGGAGGCCTTCACCGCCGCCCACACCGCCGTCCCCGGCGCCAGGCCGAGCTCGGCGAAGGCGGTCGCCGTGACGTCGGCGACCAGCGGCACCTCGCCGTCCAGCTCGCACCGGACGGTGGCGCCGTGCGGGGTGGCCGAGACCAGCCGCAGCGGCCAGACGTTGCGCGGGCTGCCCTGCGGCCGGGCGGGGAAGAGCGCCACCGACTCCGGCCGGACGGCGACGAACACCGGCCCGGCCGCCTCCTCGGCCACCGCCACCGCGCCGCCGCCGTCCAGCCGCACCGTCGTCCCCTCCCCCGTGCCGGGCAGCAGCGCCAGGCCGACCAGCCGGGCGACGTAGTCGGTGCGCGGGTGGCGGCTGACGTCGGCCGGGGTGCCCGCCTGCACCACCCGCCCCTCCTCGACGACGACCACCCGGTCGGCCAGCGCCATCGCGTCGACCGGGTCGTGGGTGACCAGCACCGTGCTGCCGGCGTAGTCGCCCAGGTGCCGCCGCAGCTCGGCCCGGACGGCCAGCCGGGTGCGCGCGTCCAGCGCCGACAGCGGCTCGTCGAGCAGCAGGACGGCGGGGTCGCCGACCAGTGCCCGGGCCAGCGCGGCCCGCTGCGCCTGCCCGCCCGACAGCCGGCCGGGCCGCCGGTCGCCGAGCTCGGCCAGCCCCACCCGGTCCAGCCACGCCGCGGCCGCGGTGCGGGCCGCCGCCTTCCGCGCGCCGCGGGTGCGCAGCCCGAAGGCGACGTTGTCGACCACCGTCAGGTGCGGGAAGAGCAGGTGGTCCTGGAAGACCATGCCCAGGAGCCGCCCGTGCGCGGGGCGGTGCACGCCGGCGGCCACGTCGTCCCACACCTCGCCGTCCACGGTGACGCGGCCGCCGTCGGGGGGCAGCAGCCCGGCCAGCACGCGCAGGAACGTGGACTTCCCGGCGCCGTTGGGCCCGAGGACGGCGAGCACCTCGCCGTCGGCCACCTCGACGTCCAGGTCGACGGTCACCCCGCCCCGCGCCACCCGCACGGTCGCCGCGAGGGTCACGGGGCGGCCCGCGAGAGCCAGCGGTCGCGCAGCAGGAGCAGCGTGGCCAGGGAGACCGCGAGGAGCACCAGCGAGAGGACGATCGCCGCCTCGGGCTCCCGCTGCAGGGCCAGGTAGACGGCCAGCGGCATGGTCTGCGTCGTCCCGGGGAAGTTGCCGGCGAAGGTGATGGTGGCGCCGAACTCGCCCAGCGCCCGCGCCCAGCACAGCACCGCGCCGGCCGCGATGCCCGGGGCGACCAGCGGCAGGGTGACCCGGCGGAACGTCGTCCACCGGTCGGCGCCGAGCGTGGCTGCGGCGTCCTCGAACCGGGCGTCGGCGGCCCGCAGCGCCCCCTCGACGCTGACGACGAGGAAGGGCATCGCGACGAACGTCTCGGCGATGACCACCGCGGTCGTGGTGAACGGGATGGTGACGCCGAGGGTCTCGTCCAGCCAGCGGCCGACCAGGCCCTGCCGGCCGAGCACGAGGAACAGCGCCACCCCGCCGACCACCGGCGGCAGCACCAGCGGCACGGTGACCAGCGCGCGCAGCACCGACCGGCCGCGGGCGGTCGACCGGGCCAGCACCCACGCCAGCGGGACGCCGAGCACGAGGGAGACCGCGGTGGCCAGGGTCGCGGAGACCAGCGACAACCGCAGCGCCTCCCCGACGGCCGGCTCGGCCAGCTGGGCCGGCAGGTCGCCCCACGGTGCCCGCACGACGAGCCCGGCCAGGGGCAGCACGAGGAAGACGACCGCCACGACGGCCGGCACCAGCAGGGGCAGCGGAACGCCGGCTGCCCGCCGCGAGGCCCTCACGGGGCCCGGAAGCCGGCGTCGGCGAGCGCCCGCTGCCCCTCCTCGGACCGCACGAGGTCGACGAAGGCGGCGGCCGCCTCGGGGTTGGGGGCGTCGGCGAGGACGGCGATCGGGTAGTCGTTGACCGCCTGCTCGGCCTCGGGGACGGCGATCCCCTCCACCGCGCCCCCGGCCGAGGCGACGTCGCTGGCGTAGACGAGGGCGGCGTCCACCTCGCCCAGCTCGACCTTGGTGAGGGCCGCGCGGACGTCCTCCTCCAGGGTGTCGGGCCGCGCGGCGACGCCGGCCGCCGCGAGCACGTCCTCGGCGGCGGCGCCGCACGGCACCTCCGGCGCGCACAGGGCCACCGCGAGCTCGTCGCGGGCGAGGTCGGCCAGCCCGGTGACACCGCCGGGGTTGCCGACGGGGACGGCGATCTCGAGCACGTTCGTGGCGAACACCGCCGGGTCGCCGTCGGCCAGCCCCGCGTCGGTCACCACCGCCATCTGCGCCTCGTTCGCCGAGGCGAAGACGTCGGCCGGTGCGCCCTGGGTGATCTGGGTGGCCAGCGCGGAGCTGCCGGCGAAGTTGAACCGCACCTCCAGGCCGGGCTGCCGGTCCGCCAGCTCCTCCCCCAGCGACGTGAAGACGTCGGTGAGCGAGGCGGCGGCGAAGACCGTGACCGTGCCGGGGACCCCGGTGTCGCCCGCGGGGCCGCCGGCGGCGGTCCCCGAGCCGCACGCGGTCAGTGCCACCGCCATCGCCATCGGCAGCACGGCGGGCCCACGCCTGGCCATCGGACCTCCCGTTTGCCGGACCGCTGGATCGCCGTCCGCGCGTGCGGGACCCTAGCCTGCGTCGGCCCGCGTCTGCGTGCCCGTGCCGGGTGACTCGTCCGAAGGTGCGGCCGCGCTCAGGGGACGTCGACGCTGACCTGGGTGGCCTTGACCGTGGCCACCGCCCGGACGCCGACGTCCAGGCCGAGCTCGTCGGCCGCCTCCCGGGACATCAGCGAGACGAGCCGGAAGGGACCGGCCTGGATCTCCACCTGCGCCATGACGGTGTCCCGGACGACCCGCGTGACGATGCCGGTCAGCCGGTTGCGGGCCGAGGAGTGCCGCGTCGCGCCAGGATCGGGGGCCTCGTGCAGCTGCGCGGCCACCCGCGCGAGGTCGGCGCCGTCGACCTGCGCCGGTCCGCTGCCCACCCGCCGGGCCGGGAGCCGGCCGCCGTCGATCCACCGGCGGACGGTGTCGTCGCTGACGCCCAGCAGCTGCGCGGCCTCGGCGATCCGGTAGGCAGGCACGGCCGCGCAGCGTAGCCGTGCGGGGAACGTGCACCCCTGTTCGTGCACAGGGCGGGCGCCGTCCCCAGGCCGCCGCCGGTCCGCGCGGCCCGGCCGGACAGCATGGTCGGCATGGGGAGCCCGACTGCCGACGACGCCTGGGTCCACGAGCTGCTGCTGCGGGGGGACTGGCTGACCGACCCCGCGCACACCGGGGCGACGGCGGCGGCCCTGGCCGCCCGGGACCCCGGGGTGGACCGGGACGGGAGCGCGACGCGGGCGCTGCTGTCCGCGCTGGCCGGCGCGTGGGAGAAGGGGTGGCAGCCGGCCGACGTGGCGCACGCGGTCGGCCGCGCGGGGACCGTGCGCGCCCGGCGGCTGGCCGTCGCGCTGATCGGGGAGGACGCCCGCGGCAGCGAGGCCGCCACCCGGGCGCCCGAGGCCTGGCTCGGGCAGCTGCGCGACCTCGGCGCCCTCGGGCCGGGCGACCCTGCGGTCGTCGGCGTCTGGCACCGGGCCGAGGGCCGGCCGGCCGCCGAGGCGTGGCGGGTGGTCCTGGGGGTGGCCACGACGCTGCGCACGCTGGCGCGGATCGACCAGCTGGTGCCGCCGCCGTCCCGCTGGGGCGCCGGGGCCGCGCGCCCGGAGGCCGCCCGCGGCGCGGACGACGCCCGGACGCTGCGGCGCATCCGCGGGCTGCTGGCCAAGGCGGAGTCCAGCGACTTCCCCGACGAGGCCGAGGCGCTGACCGCGAAGGCCCAGGAGCTCATGGCCCGCCACGCGCTGGACGTGGTCCTGCTGGACGCTGCGGGGCAGGACGGGGGCACGTCGGGCCGGGGGTCGGTCGGCACCCGCCGGGTGCACGTCGACGAGCCCTACGTGCGGGCCAAGACGCAGCTCCTGAACGCCGTCGCCGACGCCAACGGGGTGCGCCTGGTCTGGTACCAGGGCCTGGGCATCGCCACGCTGGTCGGTGCGCCGGCCGACCTGGACACCGTCGAGCTGCTGTTCACCTCTCTGCTGCTCCAGGTGGCCCAGGCGCTGGCGTCGGCCGAGGCGCACGCCGGGCAGCGCGAGGCGTCCCGCTCCTTCCGGCGCGCGTTCCTGCTGGGCTACGCCCACCGCGTCGGCGAGCGGCTGCGGACCGCCCGGGAGCGGGCGACGGCGCAGGCGGCCGCCGAGCGCGGTGCCGACCTGCTCCCGGCGCTCCGCGCGCGGCAGGACGCCGTCGACACGGCCTTCGAGGAGCTGTTCCCGCGGGTCCGCAGCAGCCGGACGCGGGGGTCGGTGGACGGCGGCGGCTGGTACGCCGGGCGGGCTGCGGCCGACCGCGCGGACGTCGGCCCGCGCCGCCCCTCCGTGCGCTGACCGCTCCGCTCCCGCTCAGCGTCTCCCCGACGTCCCAGCGGCCGAGGCGTTCCCGCGGGAACGCCGGTCGGCACCTCCTCGTGTTCCCCCACTCGCGCGGGCGCCCTGCCGGCTCTCGCCGCTGACGCTCGCCCCTCCTGATCGGCGAGCCGCACCCTCGTACCTCCCTCCATCCACGTGCCGCGTTCCCGCGGGAAACGTGCGCCGCTCACCAGCGCAGTTGTGTCGGTAGGGCCCGCTAGCTTCCGAACACACGTTCGAGGAGGCCAACCATGTCAGGCACGACTGCGGAGCACCCGTCCGGCTCACCACTGCCCGAGCTGGCGCTCGCCATCACCGCCGGAGCGGTGCGGATGGCGGCGGCGACCGCCGCCTGGCTGCGGCTCGTCGCCGAGTTCGACGAACGCGGCGGCTGGGAGGGCGTCGGCATCCGCTCGTGCGGGCACTGGCTGGCCTGGCAGTGCGGGCTCTCCCCCGGCGCGGCCCGTGAGCACGTCCGCGTCGCACGGACACTCCGCGAGCTGCCCCGGATCGAGGCCGCCTTCGCCGCCGGGCGGCTGTCCTACTCGAAGGTCCGCGCCCTCACCCGGGTCGCCGCCCCCGACTGCGAGGAGGCGCTGCTGGAGTTCGCCCGGTGCGCCACCGCGTCGCAGACCGAGCGGTTCTGCCGGCAGTGGCGACGCGTCGACGACGCCGAGGCCGCTGCCGAGACCCGGGAGGCCAGCCTGGCGTTCGAGCACTGGACCGACGACGACGGCGTCCTCACGCTCGAGGTGCGGATGCCCGCCGAGGCGGGTGCGGCGCTGATGGCCGCCATCGACTCGCTGGCCGAGCGGGAGGCGCGCCGCGAGCGCGCGCAGAACGTCAAGGCCGCGGCGCGCCACGCGGCCGTCCGCGCGGGGGGCGGCACCGTCGACGCGGAACTGGCCCGGCGCTGCGCCGAGGACCACGCCGCGGGGCTCGCCCGTGAGCGCACCGCGGCTCGCCGCATCGCCGCGTTGTCCGTCCTGGCCGAGGCGAGGGTGGGCCTCGACCGGCGGCCCGGGGACCCGCCGCGCCGGGAGGTGGTGGTGCACGTCGACGCCGGGGTCCTCGCCGAGGACGAGGCCGCGGGCCGGGCGCACGTCGAGGGCGGTCCCGCGCTGTCGGGCGCCCAGGCCCGCCGGCTCCTGTGCGAGGCCACGGTCGTGGCGATGCTCGAGGAGGGCCGCGAGCCGCTCGCCGTCGGCCGCCGCAAGCGCCGCGCCACCCGGGCCCAGCGGCGCGCGCTGCTGCGCAGGGACGGCGGGTGCGCCCGCCCGGGCTGCCCTGAGACGCGCATCGAACGGCTGCACGCCCACCACATGCGGCACTGGCTCTTCGGCGGGCGCACCGACCTGGCCAACCTCGTCCTGCTGTGCGACGCCGACCACGGGCAGGTCCACGACCAGGGTCTCGTCGTCGCCCGACAGCAGGGACGGTTGGTCGTCACCGCACCCGACGGACGGCGGGTGTGGGGCACCGCCGACGCGGCCTTCCGGAGCGGACTGGCCGGCCTCACCGCCGGCCCCGCCGACCCGACGGCCGAACTTGACCGCGCACACGCCCACGCCGGAGCCCAAGCCAGAGCCGGAGCTGACCGACCCGAGATCCCCGGCGAGGACGCGTTCACCGGCGTCCACCCCCTCGACACCGCCGTCGGCCGTCGCCCGCTCGACGCGCCGCCGTCGAGGCCGGTTCAGGGCGAGCGTCGGACCTCCGGCCGGGCACTCCTCCGCAGGTCCGCCGTCCGGCGCCGGCCACTGCCGGTGAACGTGCCCAGTCGCCGGGATGCGCGCCCCTCCGGTCGCGCCGCAGCACGCCCCGGACCCGCCGGCCGGTCGCGGGACCGCACGACCCCGCGACCGCCCACCGGCGGTCCGTCCCCGGCGGCCCTCAGCGCGCGGATGGACGCCGCGCTCTTCCCCGGCGGGCCGCCCCGCTTGCCGGCCACGCTCCAGGACCACCACGACCGCATGGACCTCGAGTGGGCGGTGAGCGTCCTCATGGGCCACCGCGAGTTCGTCCGGCGACTCGCGACGGAGGCGGGTGTGCCGGCGACGAGCTGAACGGCGCGCGGTGTGGTCACGTTCCCGCGGGAACACCGGCCCGCGCCGCCGGTCCCGGGACCGTGCCACCGCCGGTCCCCGGGACCGTGACCCGATCCACGCGGCCGTTTGCCGATCTCGGGCCATGGGCAGCGGGTGCCGGTGCCCCGCACCGATCAGACGAACCCCGCCGGGGCCTCCGCCTCCGTCCGCACCCGTCGCATCCGCGAGGTCGCGCACGACCTGCTCGGCTTCGAGGACTTCCGGCCCGGCCAGGAGGAGGCGATGCAGTCGGTGGTCTCCGGGCGGGACACGCTCGCGGTGCTGCCCTCGGGCGCCGGGAAGTCCGCCGTCTACCAGGTCGCCGGGCAGCTCACCGACGGTCCGGTGCTGGTGGTCTCCCCGCTGATCGCCCTGCAGCGCGACCAGGTGGACCGGCTCGACGAGCTGGACGGGCTGGACGGCCGGGCCGCCCAGCTGAACTCCGCCCTGGGCGTCGGCGACCAGCGCGCCGCACTCGAGGGGCTGGGGGACGGAACGGTCCGCTACCTGTTCCTCGCCCCCGAGCAGCTGACCAAGCCCGAGGTCGTCGAGGCCATCGCCGTGAGCCGCCCGGCGCTGTTCGTCGTCGACGAGGCGCACTGCGTGTCGGCCTGGGGCCACGACTTCCGCCCCGACTACCTGCGGCTCGGCGCGGTGATCGAGCAGCTCGGCCACCCGACGGTGCTCGCCCTCACCGCCACCGCCGCGCCCCCGGTGCGCGCGGAGATCCTCGAACGGCTCGGGATGCGCGACCCCCGGACCGTCGTCGCCGGCTTCGACCGCCCCGAGATCCGGCTGGAGGTCGAGCAGCACGCCGACGCGCACGGCAAGCAGCAGGCGGTGCTCGACCGGGTGCTCGCGGAGGTCGGCGAGGGCCACGCTCCCGGCATCGTCTACAGCGCCACGCGCAAGGGCACCGAAGAGCTGGCCGGCGAGCTCACCGAGCGGGGCCTGCGCGCCCGCGCCTACCACGCGGGCTTGCGCAAGGGCGACCGCGAGGACGCCCAGCGCGCCTTCATGGACGACGAGCTGGACGTCGTCGTCGCGACCACCGCCTTCGGCATGGGCATCGACAAGCCCGACACCCGCTTCGTGGTCCACGCCGAGCCGGCCGACTCGATCGACAGCTACTACCAGGAGATCGGCCGCGCCGGGCGGGACGGCGAGCCCGCGCTGGCGGTCCTCGTCTACCGGCAGGAGGACCTCGGCCTGCGCAAGTTCTTCGCCGCCGGCGTGCCCGCCGAGGAGGAGCTACAGCAGGTGGCCGGCCTGGTGGGCGCCGCGGAGGCCGCCGGGCTCGAGGACGGCGTCGCGGTCAAGCAGCTCCGCGAGGAGACCGGCCGGGGCGCCACCCCGCTGGCCCGCGACCTGAACCTGCTGGAGCAGGTGTCGGCGGTCGTCCTCGACGAGGAGGGTGCCGCCCACCCGGCCGAGGGCGCCCCGAGCCCGGGCGAGGCCGCCGCGGCCGCCCGCGAGCTGGCCGAGCACCACGAGCGGGTCGACCAGAGCCGCGTGGAGATGATGCGCGGCTACGCCGAGACCACCGAGTGCCGACGGCAGTTCCTGCTGGGCTACTTCGGCGAGCAGCTCGAGCAGCCCTGCGGCAACTGCGACAACTGCTCGGCCGGGTTGTCCCAGGAGCAGCCCGGCGAGGACGAGGACACCCCGTTCCCCGCCCAGGCGCCCGTCCAGCACGCGGAGTGGGGCCCGGGCGTGGTCATGCGGGTGGAGGACGACCGGGTCGTCGTCCTGTTCGAGGAGGTCGGCTACAAGACCCTGGGGCTGGCCGCCGTCCTCGACAACGACCTGCTCGAACGACGCGACTGAGTGACTTCGGCGCCCGAAGTGCCCGCTCGCCCTGCGGGCCGCGGGCGTCCGGGCCCATGATCACCACAACGGAACCGGGCGCAGCCTGCCCGGCGGAGGGAGTACACGGGTGAAGGTCCTGGGCATCAACGCCATCTACCACGACCCCGCGGCGGCGCTCGTCGTCGACGGGCGGATCGTGGCGGCCGCCGAGGAGGAGCGGTTCAGCCGGCGCAAGCACGGCAAGCGCCCCCTCCCGTGGAGCGCGTGGGAGCTGCCCGAGCTGTCGGCGGCCTGGTGCCTGGCCGAGGCCGGCATCCGCCCCGAGGAGCTCGACGCCGTCGCCTACTCGTTCGACCCGGCGCTGATGGGCACCCCGGAGGAGTCCGGGCTCTTCGACGACGGCGACGTCATGCGCAAGGTGTACGCCGAGAAGGCGCCGAGCTTCCTCGCCTCCGCGCTGCCCGGCCTCGACCCGGCCAAGGTGCGCTTCGTCAAGCACCACGTGGCCCACGCCGCCTCCGCGGGCCTGGCCGCCCCGACGCCGAGCAACGCGGTGCTCGTCCTCGACGGCCGCGGTGAGGCCCACAGCCACCTGGCCGGGCGCTACGTGGACGGGCAGCTGGAGGTCCTGGCCGGCCAGGCGCTGCCGCACTCCCTCGGGCTCATGTACGAGGACCTCACCGACCACCTCGGCTTCCTGCGCAGCAGCGACGAGTTCAAGGTCATGGCGATGGCCTCCTACGGCAAGCCGCGCTTCCTCGGCGACCTGAGCGAGCTGATCCGGGCCACCGACGACGGCGGGTTCCGCACCGAGAAGATCGACTTCTCCGAGTTCGCGCCGCGCCTGGGCAAGGGCGACGACTGGACCCCGGACCACGCCGACCTCGCCGCCTCGGTGCAGCAGCGACTCGAGGAGGTCATGCTCGACCTGGCCCGGTGGCTGTACGAGCAGACCGGCGAGCGCACCCTCACCCTGGCCGGTGGCACCGCACTCAACTGCGTGGCCAACACCCGCATCTACGCGGAGACCCCGTTCGAGGACGTGTGGGTGCAGCCGGCCGCCGGCGACGCCGGCACGGCGCTGGGCAGTGCCCTGCACGTGGCCCGCGTCCTGGGCGAGCAGACCGAGCCGATGCCCGGCGCCGACCTCGGCCGCGGCTGGTCCGACGACGAGATCGAGCAGTGGCTGCGGACGGCGGCCATCGACTACGAGCGCCCCCGGGACGTCGCAGACGCGGTCGCCGAGGTGCTGGCCGACAACGGGATCGTCGCCTGGTTCCAGGGCCGCAGCGAGTACGGCCCGCGGGCGCTGGGCCACCGGTCGCTGCTGGCCCACCCCGGCTACGAGGCCAACCTCGAGCGGATGAACGACGTGAAGGGCCGGGAGCAGTTCCGCCCGGTGGCGCCGATGGTGCTGGCCGAGCGGGCCGCCGACATCTTCAGCCGCGGCCCGATCCCGTCGCGGTACATGCTCTTCGTGCACGACGTGCACCCGGAGTGGCGCGAGCGCATCCCGACGGTCACCCACGTCGACGGGACGGCGCGGATCCAGACGGTCGACCGCCGCGAGGAGCCGCTGGTGGCCCGCATGCTCGAGTGCTTCGAGCGGCGCACCGGCCTGCCCGTGGTGGTGAACACCAGCCTGAACACCGCCGGCCGGCCGATGGTCGACGACCCGCGCGACGCCTTGGAGTGCTTCGGCTCCGCGCCCGTGGACCTGCTGGCGATCGGCCCGTTCGTCGTCCGCCGGCCCCGGCCGACCGTGCGCTGACCCGCCGGCTGCCCGGCTCGGACCGCCAGGTCACGGGGCCGGGCACCGGCAGGTATCGGTTCGGCAACGGTGTCGCCCGGGCGGGTGAGTGTCGTTACCCCGCTTCGACCGGCGGGTATTCCTCGATCGGGCCGTCCAAGACCGGGCGGGCCCACGAGGGACCATGGGAGGACACCATGTCCGCAGCACGAAACTCCGCCGGTGCCGGCCGGGGGGCCATGACCTGGCCGCAGATGCTGGCGCTCGCGTTCGGCGCGATCTACCTGCTCATCGGGATCATCGGCTTCTTCATCACCGGCTTCGGGGACTTCTTCGGCAACGAGGCCGGGACGCCGCACCACGTGGACGCGAACCTGCTCGGCTTCATGATCAACCCGATGCACAACGTCGTGCACATCCTCATCGGCGTGGCCGGGCTCGCCCTGTCCCGCACGCTGGCCGGCGCGCGCACCTACGGCTGGCTGCTGGCCGTCGGCTACGGCGCCGCCTTCCTCTACGGCGTCTTCGCCGTCGGCAAGGAGTGGGACTTCCTCAACCTGAACTGGGCCGACAACATCCTGCACCTGGTGACCGCGATCGTCGGTGTGGTCATCGCCGTGGGCCCGGTCCGGACCGCCGTCGACCACCGGAGCGGCCGGCTCTGACGGAGGACCCCCGGACGACCGGGGCGATCGGAGGCCGGGTCCCAGCGGGGCCCGGCCTCCGCCGCGTCCGGGCCCGGAACGGCCCTCTACGGTGCGGCATGGACTTCTCCCTCTCCGCCCGAGCCGACGACGTCTGCGGCCGGATGTGGGACTTCATGCGCGAGCACGTCTTCCCCGCGGAGCCGGTCTACGACCAGTGGCGCGCGGCCCGCGGCCACGACGACCACGGGCACCCGCCGGTCCTCGAGGAGCTCAAGGCCGAGGCCCGCCGGCGGGGCCTGTGGAACCTCTTCTCCCCCGACCTCTCGGGCCTGAGCAACCTCGAGTACGCCTCCGTCGCCGAGATCATGGGCTGGAGCCCGACGATCGCCCCCGAGGCCACCAACTGCGGCGCGCCCGACACCGGCAACATGGAGACGCTCCAGCTGTTCGGGACCCCCGAGCAGAAGGAGCGCTGGCTCGAGCCGCTGCTGGCCGGCGAGATCCGCTCCGGTTTCGCGATGACCGAGCCGGACGTCGCGTCGTCGGACGCCCGCAACATCCAGACCTCGATCGTGCGGGACGGGAACGACTACGTCGTCAACGGCCACAAGTGGTGGACCAGCGGCGCCGCCGACGAGCGCTGCCGGGTCTTCATCGTCATGGGCAAGACCGACCCGGACGGCGCTCCGCACCGGCAGCAGTCGATGATCCTCGTCCCGCGGGACACCCCCGGCCTGCGGATCGTGCGGCACCTGCCGGTCTTCGGCTACCAGGACCAGCACGGCCACTCGGAGATCGTGTTCGACGACGTCCGCGTGCCCGCGTCGAACCTGCTCGCCGGGGAGGGCGACGGCTTCGCGATCGCCCAGGCGCGGCTGGGCCCCGGGCGCATCCACCACTGCATGCGGGCCCTGGGCATGGCCGAGCGGGCCCTCACGCTCATGACCGCGCGGGCCACGAGCCGGGTCGCCTTCGGGCGGACGCTGGCCGAGCAGGGCACCGTCCGCGAGCTGATCGCGCTGTCCCGCCTCGAGATCGACCAGGCCCGGCTGCTCGTCCTCAAGACCGCGGACCTGATCGACCGGTACGGCGCCAAGGGGGCGCGCACGGAGATCGCCGGCATCAAGGTGGTGGCGCCGCGGGTGGCCTGCGAGGTCATCGACCGCGCGATCCAGGTGCACGGCGGCGCCGGCGTCAGCGCCGACACCGTGCTCGCCCGGTTCTACGCCTCGGCCCGCACGCTGCGGATCGTCGACGGGCCGGACGCCGTCCACCTGCGCTCGGTGGCGCGGGAGGAGCTGGCCCGCGAGCGGCCCTTCGTCGGCTGAGCGCGGTCCCCGGGATCGTCGGACCCCCGTGCCAGGGTCCGCCCGTGACCCCGAGCGGACCCGTCCTCGTCCTCGGCGCGACCGGCACCACCGGCCGGCGGGTGGGAGCTGCCCTGCGGACCGCCGGGGCCGGCGTGCGGCCGGCCTCCCGCAGCTCGCCGACCCGGTTCGACTGGACGGCGGCCGAGACGTGGGAGCCCGCCCTCGACGGCGTCGGCGCGGTCTACCTCATGGCGCCCGACGGCGTCGCGGTGGACGAGCGGTTCGTCCGGCTCGCCGTCGCCTCCGGCGTGCGCCGCATCGTGCTGCTGTCCAGCGACGCGGTCGAGGAGATGGGGGACGCGCGGCTGCTCGACGCGGAGCGGGCGGTCCGGGAGTCCGGTGCCGAGTGGACCGTGCTGCGGCCGAGCTGGTTCGACCAGGACTTCGACGAGGGCGTCTTCCGCGACGCCGTCCTCGCCGGGGAGCTCGCCCTGCCCCTCGGCGACCTCCGGCAGGCGTTCGTCGACGCCGACGACATCGCCGCGGTCGCGGCGGCGGCGCTCACCACCGACGGCCACGCCGGGCAGACCTACCAGGTCCAGGGGCCGCGGGCGCTCTCCTTCGCCGAGGCCCTGGCGCTGGTCAGCCGGGCCAGCGGGCGCCCGGTCCGGTTCGCCGGCGACCCCGCGGAGTACCGCGCCGCCCACCTCGGCTACGGCCGGGACGAGGCCGAGGTCGACGCGGAGCTGGCGGCCTTCGCGGCGCTGCGCGCCCGCGGGGACGACGAGCCGGGGGACGCCGTCCGGCGGGTCACCGGCCGGGATCCGCGGAGCTTCGAGGACCACGTGCGGGCGGCCGCCGAACGCGGCGCCTGGCGCGGGTGAGGGTCAGGGGGCGAGGGTGCCGCCGAACCCGCCGCCGGCCAGCTTGGCCATGAGCTGGGTGCGGTCCAGGCCGACGGCGTCGAGGGCGTCGGCGTCCCGGTCGGTGTCGATGTCGTCGGGCAGCCGGGCCGCGACCTTCTCGGCCGTGTCGTTGTCGCCCTCGGTGCGCAGCACCCGGAGCAGCTCCTGCTTGTCCAGCTTCACGGCCGACCTCCGCTCGGTCCTCCGACAGTCGCCGTCCAGCGTGAGGGGCGTTGCGCTGACCTGCAACGCAGCCGGGCGGCACCCGCCGCTCAGGAGCGCTGCGACCGCCGGTACAGGAGGGCCGCCACCGCACCGAGGACGCCGCCGAGGAAGAGCTGCGCGACCCCGACACCCGCCCGCCCGCCGGCGAACCAGGTCGGCGACGACACCAGGAGGACGACGGCGACCCCCGCGACCAGCAGGGCCACCTGGCGCTCGCGGGGTGCCGCCGGTCGGGGAGTGCCCATGGCCCCGACCCTAGGCGTGACCTCAGCGGGGCGTGACCTCGGCCGGGTGGGGCCGGCGGCCGGCCGCGCGCCGGGCCCGCTCGGCCGGCCAGCGCGCGATCACGTCGGACATCTCGGCCCGCAGGAAGGCCATGAAGTCGCGGGTCTCCGCCAGCCGCTGGCCGCCGGGCCGATCCGTGCCCAGCACCTCCAGGCCGCCGTCGATTGCCTGCACGAAGCGGTCCAGGCTGCTCAGCTCCGCCGTGACGAACCGCGACCACAGGTCGCGGTCGTCGAGGACGTAGAGGTCGCTGCGCGTCCCGGGCTCCCGCTCGCGGCTGAAGAAGCCGACCTGCACCAGGTAGCGGACCGCGCCGCTGATCGCCGCCGGGCTGACCCCCAGCCCGCGGGCGAGGTCCCCGGCGGTGTACCGGTCGGCGTCGTCGGCCAGGGCGTAGGCCAGCACGCGCGCCGGCATCGGCGCCATGCCGGCGTCCCGGAGGGTGAGCGCGAAGCGCTCGACGAACCGCAGCAGCGCGATCCGCTCGCCGCCCTCGACCTCGCTCACCCGGACCTCCCGCCCCGTCGCGTCGTGATCACGGTAACGGACGCATCGCGTTATCAACACTGTTCACATGTTCGTGAAACGTGTGTAGGTTCCGAGGTCATGGACAGCGCGATCGCCGTCTCCGGCCTCGTCAAGACCTTCGGCTCCACCCGCGCACTCGACGGCCTCGACCTGGAGGTGAGCACCGGCGAGGTGCACGGGTTCCTCGGTCCCAACGGGGCGGGGAAGTCCACCACCATCCGCGTCCTGCTGGGGCTGCTGCGCGCCGACGCCGGCCGGGTCCGCCTGCTCGGCGGCGACCCCTGGGCCGACGCCGTGGCGCTGCACGGTCGGCTGGCCTACGTGCCCGGCGACGTGACGCTGTGGCCCGGGATCACCGGGGGCGAGGCCATCGACCTGCTCGGCCGGCTGCAGGGCGGGCTGGACCCCGCCCGCCGCGCCGACCTGCTGGAGCGCTTCGCGCTCGACCCGCGGAAGAAGGCCCGCGCCTACTCCAAGGGGAACCGGCAGAAGGTCGCACTGGTCGCCGCGCTGGCCTCGGACGCCGAGCTCTACGTGCTCGACGAGCCCACCTCGGGGCTGGACCCGCTGATGGAGGCGCTGTTCCAGGAGGAGGTGCGCCGGCTGCGCGCGGAGGGCCGCACGGTGCTGCTGTCGAGCCACATCCTGGCCGAGGCCGAGGCGCTGTGTGACCGGGTGAGCATCATCCGGCACGGCCGCACGGTGCAGAGCGGCAGCCTGTCCGAGCTGCGCCACCTCACCCGCACCACGATGACCGTCGAGACCGCGCGGCCGGTCAGCGGGCTGGAGACGCTGCCGGGGGTCCACGACCTGGCCCGGTCGAACGGGCGGGTCCGGTTCGACGTCGACTCCGACGCCCTGGACGCCGTCGTCCGGCACCTGGGGGGCTTCGGCGTGCGCGCGCTGACCAGCACCCCGCCGACGCTGGAGGAGCTCTTCCTCCGCCACTACGGCGAGGACCTCGCCGAGGAGCGGGTCCCCGAGGCGGTGCGGTGATGAGCGCCGTGTCGCTGGCCGGAACGGGCACGCTGGTCCGCGCGACCCTGCGCCGCGAGCGCGTGCGGCTGCCGGTGTGGATCGCCGTCGCCGCCGGGCTGGTCGCGACGCAGTCGGTCTCCAGCCAGGCGGTCTACGACACTCCGGCCGACCTCGCCGCCTACCAGGCCTCGGTCGGCAGCAACGCCGCGACGATCGCGCTCGCCGGGCCGCCGGTGGGCCTGGACACCGTCGCGGGCGCGGTGGCCTTCGAGATCTCCGCCTTCGTCGTCCTCGTCACGACGCTCATGGTCATGACCACGACCGGGCGGCACACCCGGGGCGACGAGGAGGCCGGGCGCACCGAGCTGCTGCGGGCCACCCGCGTCGGCCGGCACGCCCCCGTGCTGGCGGCCGTCCTGGTCTCGACGCTGGCCTGCGTCGTCACCGCGGTCGCGATCGGCGCGGTCGCCACCGCCACCGGGCTGCCGGCCGGGGGCTCGTTCCTGCTGGGCGCCTCGGTCGGCGCCGCGGGTCTGGTCTTCACCGGGGTCACCGCGGTCGCCGCCCAGGTCACCGGGTCGCTGCGCGCCGCCTACGGCATCGTCGGCACGGTCTTCGCCGTGGCGTTCGTGCTCCGCGCCGTCGGGGACATCGAGGGCAACGCGCTGGTGTGGACCTCGCCGATCGGCTGGGCGCAGGCGGTGCACCCCTACTCCGGGAACCGCGCCTGGCCCCTGCTGGTCTGCCTGGCCGCCACCGCCGTCCTCCTGGCCGCCGCAGTCGCACTGCTCGACCGCCGCGACCTCGGCGCCGGCCTGCTCGCGTCCCGGCCGGGCCCCGCGTCGGCGCCGCGCTCGCTGCTCTCCCCGCTCGGGCTGGCGTTCCGGCTGCAGCGCGCGGCCCTGTTCGGCTGGACCGCGGGCCTCATCCTGCTCGGGCTGGTCTACGGCGCCCTCGCGGAGTCGGTCGAGACGCTGTTCGCCGACAACCCCGAGGCGCGGGCGTTCCTGCCCGACGCCGACAGCCTGGTGGACGCCTACCTGGCGACGACGCTCGCGATCAACGCCCTGCTCGCCGGCGCCTACGCCGTCTCGGCGGTGCTGCGGGCGCGGGCCGAGGAGTCCGCGGGCCGCGCCGAGCCGGTCCTCGCCACCGCGACCAGCCGCGCCGCGTGGCTCGGCAGCCACGCGGCCGTCGCGCTGCTCGGGTCGGCGCTGCTCGTGCTGGCCTCGGGCGCGGCCATCGGCGCGGTGCGGGCGGCCGCGACCGGGGACCCCGCCGAACTGGGGCGCCTGGTCGCAGCCGCCCTGGGCCACCTCCCGGCGGTGTGGGTGCTCGCCGGGGTGGCGCTGGCCCTGACCGGGCTGCTGCCCCGGGCGGCGGCCGCAGGGGCCTGGACGGCGGTCGCGTACGTCGCGGTCACCACGCTGCTGGCCGGGTCGCTCGACTGGCCGGGGTGGATCGACGACCTGTCCCCGCTGAGCTGGACACCGGCGGTGCCGGTCGAGCCGGAGCGGGCGCTGCCGCTCGCCGTCCTCACCGCCGTCGCCGCGGGCCTGGCGGCTCTGGGGTTGGCCGCCTTCCGCCGGCGGGACCTCGTCCCGGGCTGAACGGCTCTCAGTCGGCCTTGTTGGGGGGCTCCCCCTGCGCGACCGCCTCCTGGGCCTGGACCGGGTCGTAGGCGCAGGCGTCCCCGACGTCGGCCACGGCCTGCGGGTCGCCGTCGGTGCTGCCGGCCGGCGGCGGGCCCGGGTCGGCCGGCGGCGGGCCCGGGTCGGCCGGCGGCGGAGGGCTGCCGGTCCCCGGGGCGCCGTTGGCCGGGAGGTCGCCGGCCGGGGAGTCGTCGGCCGGCGCCGGCGGGGCCAGCGCCTCCTGCACGAGCCGGCGCATCTGGTCGTAGTCCGGATAGGCCGGGTCGATCAAGCTCGTGTCGAAGACGACGCTGCGCACCTCGGCGTCCTTGACCAGGAAGCCGAGGTCGACGAAGTCGTCGAGCGCCGACCGCGGGATGTCGGTGCTCACGATGTCCTGCGTGGTCGCGGCCAGCTCCTGGTAGCGCTGCAGCAGGGTGCCCGGCTCGGCGGCGTCGATGATCGCCGAGATCGTGCAGCGCTGGCGGGCCATGCGGTCGTAGTCGGTCAGCCCGTACCGGCCGCGGGCGAACTGCAGCGCGCGGAACCCGTCCATGTGCTGGTCCGGACCGGGCTCGATGTAGTCGTCGGGGAGCTCGCCGGTGCCCGGGTCGCCGTTGATCGGCACGAAGTAGTTGACGTTGACGGTGATGCCGCCGAGGGCGTCGACCAGCCGGCTGAAGCCGTCGAGGTTGACCAGGACGAAGTAGTCGACGGGCAGCCCGAGCGCCTCCCCGACCCCGAGCTTGAGGAAGTCGGCTCCCGGGTCGTCGGTCGCGCCGAGGATCTCCGGGTGGTCGGCCGGCCCGTTGCGGTAGACGGCGTTGAGCAGGCTCTCGCTCTCGCTCTGCGCGGACTCGAAGCCGTCGGGATAGGCCTCGGCCAGCGGGCTGCCGGGCGGGAAGGGGAGGTCCTGGAGGTTGCGCGGCAGGCTGAACAGGGTGGTGTCGCCGGTGTCGGTGTCGATGCTGGCCAGGATCACCGTGTCGGTCCGGACCCCCTCCCGGCCCTCCCCGCCGTCGCCGCCGAGCAGCAGCACGTTGACCCGCTCCTTGTCGCCGAACGGGTCGGGGACGTCGACCACCGTCGCGGACTCCCGGTCGTCGGCGAAGAGGCCGTCGATCAGGCCGCGCTGCGCCACCGCGACCTCGGCGACCTTGTACGCCGGATAGGCGATCCCGGCCAGCAGCGCCAGCACCACGACCGCACCGAGCAGGTGCCGGCTGCGCGGCGTCCGCCGGGGCACCAGGGCCCGGTAGCCGCCGATGACGACGGCCATCCACAGCAGCGCGCCCACCAGGACCCCGCCGAGCAGCCAGGTGAGCGACGCGGAGTCGACGGCGATGCGCGCGGCGGTCTGCCGCCCGCCGGTGGCCAGCCACACCGCGCCGCCGACGACCAGGAGGAAGAGGACGAGGACGACCGCACCGAGCCGGCGGCGCCCGGCGGCCAGGAACGCCGTCCCCGGGACCAGCGCGCCGACGACGGTCATCGCCAGGGCCGTGGAGAAGTGGCGCGCACCGGTGGGCTCCCCCTCGGCGCTCCCCGGGAGCGGGGGCAGCGGACGCGACGGCCCGATCGGCCGGGTCTCGTCGGCGTGGTCGGTCACGTGCCCACTCTCGCTCGGCCCTGCCCGGTCATCCCGCCATGGTCCCACCCCTGGCCGCCCCGCCGCGCCGTCCTACCCGCTCCACCTGGGAGGACACCCCGCGCCGGCTGGGAGCCCGGTGTGGGGCCGCTCTCCGGGCCGGCGCACCGGGCGGTGGACCGGCCGCGCGCTCCGTAAGGTCGGTCCACGTGCGACTGGCCACCTGGAACGTGAACTCCATCCGCAGCCGCGCCGACCGGGTGGTCGCCTGGCTGCAGCGCTCGGACGTCGACGTCCTCGCGCTCCAGGAGACGAAGTGCCGCGACGACCAGTTCCCCGAGGCCCGCTTCACCGAGCTGGGCTACCAGGTCGCCCACGTCGGCCACTCGCAGTGGAACGGTGTCGCGGTGCTGTCCCGGATCGGCCTGGACGACGTCGAGATCGGCTTCCCCGGCCAGCCCTCCTGGGGCGACGACCCCGCCACCGAGGCCCGCGCGCTGGGCGCCACCTGCGGCGGCGTCCGGGTGTGGAGCCTGTACGTGCCCAACGGGCGCACCCTGACCGATCCGCACTACCAGTACAAGCTGCAGTGGCTGGCGGCCCTGCGGGAGACGGCGGCCGGCTGGCTGGCCGACGACGCCGCCGCGCCGGTGGCCCTGGTCGGGGACTGGAACATCGCCCCGCAGGACGACGACGTGTGGGACGTGCGGGTCTTCGCGCACTCCACGCACGTCTCCGAGCCCGAGCGCGCCGCGTTCCGCGCGATCGTGGACGCCGGGTACGCCGACGTCGTCCGGCCGCACACCCCGGGCCCCGGCGTCTACACGTACTGGGACTACACCCAGCTGCGCTTCCCCCGCCGCGAGGGCATGCGGATCGACTTCGTGCTCGGCTCCCCCGCCCTCGCCGCGCGCACCACCGGCGCCCGCATCGACCGGGAGGAGCGCAAGGGCAAGGGCGCCAGCGACCACGCCCCGGTCGTGGTCGACCTCACGGACTGAGGGGCACCGGGCCGGTCGGTCCCGGTGTTGTACCTGACGATGACCGCCCCGGCTGCTCCCCGTCCCCGCCTCTGGACGCCGTCGCGCGTCCTGGTCACCCGCTCGGCCGCCGAGCGCCCGCACGGGCAGCGGATCCTGGCTCGCCTCGAGGCCGCCGGCGTCTCCGACGTCGAGCTGCTGCGCAGCGACCGGCTGCCCAACCTGCGCGGCGACGGCGACCGCGCGGCGTTCATGCGCGCGAAGGACACCCTGGCCGTGGTCGTCGGCGCTCCGTCGCGCCGCCGCCTGCAGCCCATCCCGCCCTCCGCCGACTGGCGCTTCGACCTGGCCGAGGGCTGTCCGGCGCACTGCCAGTACTGCTACCTGGCCGGCTCTCTGACCGGGCCGCCGATCACCCGGGTCTTCGCCGACCTCGACGAGGTCCTGGCTGGGCTCGACGCCCACGTGGGGCGGGGGTCGGTCACCACGGGCACGGCCGGGCGCGGCGCCGAGGGGACGACGTTCGAGGCCTCCTGTTACACCGATCCGCTGGCCATCGAGCACCTCACCGGCGGCCTCGCCGCGGCCGTCACCCACTTCGGCACCCACGACTGGCCGGGTCCGGTGCAGCTGCGGGCGACGACCAAGTTCGACGACGTGGCCGGCCTGCTGGACCTGCCACACCACGGGCGCACCCGGCTGCGCTTCTCGGTCAACGCGGCGTCGGTCGCCCGGCGGTTCGAGGGCGGAACGGCGCCGGTGCCCGCGCGGCTCGCAGCCCTGGCGGCGCTGGCGACGGCGGGGTGGCCGGTCGGGCTCACCATCGCGCCGATCATGCCGGTCGAGGGCTGGCGGGAGGAGTACGGCGACCTCCTCGACGCGGTGGCCGCGCTCCTGCCCCCGGACGCCGACCTGACCGTCGAGTGCATCACCCACCGCTTCACGCCCAACAGCCGGGCCACGCTCATCGAGTGGTACCCCCGCACGCGGCTGGAGATGGACGTGGACCGCCGGACGACCAAGCGCGGCAAGTTCGGCGCGGTGAAGCACGTCTACCCGCGCGAGACGATGGCCGGGCTGCGGAGCTGGTTCGAGGCCGCGCTGGCCGAGCGGCTGCCGCAGGCGCGGTTGCTCTACTGGACCTGACGGAGGACCGCGTCCCCCCCTCCTCGTAGGCTGGTCCCCCGTGCTCGTCCTGCTGCCGCCGTCGGAGACCAAGGCGCCGGGCGGCGCCGGCGCACCGCTCGACCTCGACGCCCTGGCCACGCCGGAGCTGACGCCGGTGCGGACGGAGCTGGCCAAGACGCTGGCCGACCTCGCCGCGGACCTGCCCGCCTCCCGCGCCGCGCTGGGGCTGTCCCCGCGGCAGGACGACGAGATCGCGCGCAACGCCGCGCTGTTCACCGGCCCGACGATGCCGGGGCTGGAGCGCTACACCGGCGTCCTCTACGACGCCCTCGACGTCCGCTCGCTGAGCCGCGCGCAGCGGGCGCGGGCCGACCGCCGGCTGGCGGTCGGGTCGGCGCTGTTCGGGCTGGTGCGCGGCGGCGACGCGATCCCGGCCTACCGGCTCTCGGCCGGATCCGCGCTCCCCGGCCTGCCGACCCTGCGGACCCTCTGGCAACCGGCGCTCGGGCCCGTGCTGGCCGCGGTCGACGACCTGGTCGTGGACCTGCGCAGCGGGTCCTACACGGCGCTGGCCCCGGTCCCCGGCGCGGTCACCGTCGACGTGCTCAGCGAGCGCCCCGACGGCAGCCGGAGCGTCGTCAGCCACTTCAACAAGGCGCACAAGGGTCGGATCGCCCGGCTGCTGGCCACCACCACGGCCGAGCCCGCGGACGTCGTCCGGCTGCGGGCGCTGCTGCGGAGGGCCGGGTTGCACGTGGAACACGACGGCCGCAGCGCCCTGACCCTCGTGGTCCCCGCCGCCTCCGCTGCGCGCTGATGAGTAACTCTCCGTCACGAGGTCCGTGACCTCCGTCAGGTTTCCTTGCCCGCAACCGATTCGCGTGGCATAACTGCGGGAGCGTCGCGTCTCGAACCGCCGGGGCAGGGCGCCCAGCCCGGCTGATGCCGGCCGAGAAGGGGTGCAGTGGCCGATTCCCCTCGGCGCGCCGGTGCCGTGCGCGCGCTCGACGCTGCCTCCGCGGCGGACGAGCTGCGCCGCGACCTGGCCCGGCTCCGCGCGGCCCGACGGCTGCGCGTCCCGCACGGCGGCAACCGCGCCATCGACCGGCTGGTGGACCTGGCGACCCGGCTGCTCGGGGCCGGCGCGGGGCAGATCTCGATCCTCGACGAGGTGCACACCGTGGCCGGCACGGCCGGGTTCCCGCCGGACGCCGCCCTCGGCGAGTCCCCGCTGACCGACTCCCCGTGCAGCATCGCCGCGGCGGCCGGGGAGACGCTGGCCGTCCCCGACGCGCGCGCCGACGTCCGCCTCCGCGACCTCCCGCCGGTCCGCGCGGAGATCGTCGTCGCCTACCTCGGGACGCCGCTGACCGACAGCGGGGGTCACGTCGTCGGCGCCCTGTGCGTGTTCGGCCCGGAACCGAGGGAGTGGTCCGGCAGCGACGTCGCCACCCTCCGCCAGCTCGCCGAGTCGGTCGTCACCGAGCTGGAGTACGCGGCGCTGGCCGGCGAGTACGAGCGCCAGCACGCGCGCTGGACGCTGGCCATGGACGCCGGTCGGGTCGGCACCTTCGACTGGGACCTGCGCACCCGCGAGCTGGTCTGGGACGAGCCGCTCCTGGCGATGTTCGGCTACACGGCCGAGGACTTCCCCGCCACGATCGAGGGCTTCGCCGCCCGCGTGCACCCCGACGACCTGCCGCGGGTCTACGAGGCGCTGCAGACGTCGATCGAGACCGTCGGCGAGTACGAGGCCGAGTACCGCGTCGTGCGTCCCGGCAACGACACCCGCTGGGTGCAGGCCCGCGGCCGGGCCCTGGCCGACGGGGACGGGACGGCGGTCCGGCTCCTCGGCGCGGCCTTCGACACCACCGAGGAGCGCGACGGCCAGTCCCGCGTGAGCCGGGTGCTCGAGGCCATGCCGGCCGGCTTCTACTCCCTCGACCGGGAGTGGCGGTTCACCCACGTGAACGCCGAGGCCGAGCGGCTGCTGGGCCGAACCCGCGACGAGTTGCTCGGGCGGGTCCTGTGGGAGGCGTTCCCGGCGGCCGTCGGCAGCGCGTTCGACGAGAACTACCGCACCGCCGTCCGGACCGGGGTGCCGGTCACCTTCGACGCCTACTACCCCGTGCCCCTGGACGGCTGGTACGAGCTGCGCGCGTGGCCCAGCCCCGAGGGCCTGTCGGTCTACTTCCTCGAGGTCACCGAGCGGCGCCGGGTGCGCGAGCGGGCCGAGCGGACCGCCGCGCGGCTGGCGCTGCTGGCCCAGGTGAGCGCCGAGCTGGCCGGCACGCTCGACGCCCAGACCGCGACCGGTCGCCTGCCCCGGCTCGTCGTCCCCGCGGTGGCGCAGTGGTGCATCGTCACCGTCGTCGAGGCCGACGGGCGCCCGCGGGACGTCGGCCACTGGCACGCCGACCCGTCGGCCCGCGCGCTGGTCTCCCGGTACGCCGCCGTCCGGCTGGACGCGATGCCCGCGACGTCGCCGGTCGCCCGGGCGCTGCTCACCGGCGAGCTGGTCCGGGCGTCCGGGGCCGAGGTGACCGCCCTGCTGGCGCCGGGCGAGGCCCGGGACCTGCTCACCGCCCTGGCCCCCGAGGCGGCCGTGGCCCTGCCGTTGCGCGGGCGCGGCCGCACCCTCGGGGTGCTCACGCTCTACTTCGGCCGGGGCGTGCCGGTGACCGACGAGGACCTCGCCACCGCCCAGGACGTCGCCGATCGGGCCGGCCTGGCGCTGGACAACACCCGGCTGTACGCCCAGCAGCAGCAGCTGGCCGAGGGCCTGCAGCGCAGCCTGCTCACGAAGCCGCCGGAGCCCGACCACGCGGAGATCGCCGTGCGCTACCTGCCGGCCGTCGAGGCCGCGCGGGTCGGGGGCGACTGGTACGACGCGTTCCTCCAGCCCGGCGGGGCCACGATGCTGGTCATCGGCGACGTGGTCGGCCACGACACCGAGGCCGCGGCGGCGATGGGCCAGCTGCGCGGGCTCCTGCGCGGCATCGCCACCTACAGCGACGCGCCGCCGGTGGAGGTGCTGCGCGGCCTGGACGCCTCGATGTCGCTGCTGCAGACCCGGGTGCTGGCGACCGCGGCGGTGGCCCGCTTCGAGCAGAGCGCCGACGAGCGCCGGCGCGGGGTCACGCGGATGCGCTGGGCCAACGCCGGGCACCTGCCGCCGCTGGTCATCAACCCGGACGGCAGCGTCGCGGAGCTGGCCTCCTGGCGCGGCGACCTGCTGCTGGGCGTCGACCCGGGCGCCCGGAGGCAGGAGTCGGTGGTCACCCTCGACCGCGGCGCGACCGTGCTGCTGTTCACCGACGGCCTCGTCGAGCGGCGGGACGCCGACCTCGACGCCGGCCTGGTGCGGCTGCGGGATGCCCTGGTCGAGCTGGCCGGGCTGCCGCTGGAGCAGCTGCTCGACGAGGTGCTGGAGCGGCTGGTCGACGGCCGCCCGGAGGACGACGTCGCGCTCGTCGCGGTCCGGCTGCACCCGCAGGACGAGCCGCGTCCGGCCGAGGCGGGGCCCAACGACGTCCCGGACGTCGTGCCGGAGGACCCGGCCTCCTGACCCGGGCTCCGGTGCCGTCCGGAGGACGACGGCGTTGTGGCAACCTCGTGCGGTGACCGCCACCACTGACGAGCTCTGCCTGCGGCCCGCCACGGAGCTGGCCGGGCTGATCCGCACCCGGCAGCTGTCGGCCCGGGAGCTGACCGACGCCTGCCTGGACCGGATCGAGCGGATCGGCCCGCAGCTGAACGCCATCGTCACGCTGGACCCCGACGGCGCCCGGGCCGCCGCGGACGCCGCGGACGCCGCCCTGGCCTCGGGCGCGGAGGTCGGCCCGCTGCACGGGCTGCCGGTCGCCCACAAGGACACCCACGCCACCGGCGGCATGCGCACCACGTGGGGGTCGCCGCTGCACGCCGACACCGTGCCGGCCGAGGACGAGCTGGTGGTCGCGCGGCTGCGGGCGGCGGGCGCGATCCGGGTGGGCAAGACCAACACCCCGGAGTTCGCGGCCGGCTCGCACACCTTCAACCCGGTCTTCGGCGTCACCCACAACCCGTACCGGCACGGGCTGTCGGCGGGCGGCTCCAGCGGCGGGGCGGCCGCGGCGCTCGCGGCCGGCCTCGTGCCGCTGGCCGAGGGCAGCGACATGGGTGGCTCGCTGCGCAACCCGGCGGCGTTCTGCAACGTCGTCGGGCTGCGGCCCACCCCCGGGCGGGTGCCGACCTGGCCGGCGCCGATCGGGTGGTCGCAGCTGTCGGTGCAGGGGCCGATGGGCCGCACCGTGGCCGACGTCGCGCTGACGCTGTCCGCGGTGGCCGGGCCGGACCGGCGGGTGCCGATCTCGCTGGGCGACCCCGGGGCCCCCTTCGCCGCGCCGCTGCCCGAGCGGCTCGACAGGCTGCGGGTGGCCTGGGCGCCCGACCTGGGCGGCCGGATCCGGGTCGATCCGGCGGTCACCGCGGTGCTCGCGGAGACGGTCGGCGTGTTCGAGGAGCTCGGGGCGACGGTGACGGCCGACTGCCCCGACCTGTCGGGCGCCGACGACGTCTTCGGCACGCTGCGGGCCTGGCTGTTCGACGCCGCGTACACCGACCTCGCGCGGCAGCACCCGGGCCAGGTCAAGGAGGCGATCCGCTGGAACGCCGAGATGGGCGCGAAGCTGTCCGGGACCGACGTCGCCCGCGCGGAGATGGCGCACACCGCGCTGTACGAGCGGGTGGTGGCCTTCTTCGACCGCTACGACGTCCTGCTGGCCCCGACCACGCAGGTGCTGCCGTTCCCCGTCGAGCAGGAGTACCCGACCGAGATCGGCGGGCAGCCGCTGGAGAACTACCTGGAGTGGATGCGCGCCTGCACGCTGATCACCCCCACCGGGTGCCCGGCGCTGTCGGTGCCGGCCGGCTTCACCCCGGACGGGCTGCCGGTCGGGCTGCAGGTGATCGCCGCGCCGCGGGCCGACCGGCGGGTGCTCGAGGTGGGGCACGCCTTCGAGCAGGCCACGCGCTTCGGCGAGCGCCGTCCGCCGCTCTGAGCCCGCCGGTCACCGATGAGTCTGCGGCGGCCGGGCCGTCTGATCGGCATGACGCTGGACCCGGGCCCGCAGAGCGCAGACGAACAGCACATCGCGGAGGTGACCGCGCGCTACCGCCGCCGGGCCGACGCCTTCGAGGCGACGGTGACCGCGGTGGCCGACGCCGACTGGGCGCGGCCCTCGCCGTGCGCGGACTGGAACGCGCGCGACGTCGTCGGCCACATCGTGGACATGCACGCCGTGATGCTGCGGCCCTACGGGCGGACGCCGGCACCGGCCCCCACCGTCGACGAGGACCCGCTGGCGGCCTTCCGCGCGGCCCGGCACGAGGTGACCGCCCTGCTCGCCGACCCGGAGCTCGCCACCCGGACCGTGGAGAGCCCGGCCGGCACGATGGCCGGCGTCGACATGGTCGACCAGGTCGCCAGCGCCGACCTGGTGCTGCACCGCTGGGACCTCGCCCGCGCCACGGGGCAGGACGACACCATCGACCCCGAGGAGCTCGAGCGCATGTGGCCCGGGCTCCAACAGATCCCCGACGTCATGCGCCAGCCCGGCGCCTTCGGGCCCGGCGTCGTCGTCTTCGGCCCGCTGGTCGAGGTGCCGGACGACGCGCCGCTGCAGGACCGCGCGCTCGGGCTGGTCGGCCGCGACCCCGCCTGGCAGCCCGACCGCTAGCGAGGCCGGGGAAGAGGCACAGGCGCCCGCACCAGCGCCTCACCCGAAATTGGTGAATGAGAGAACCGGGCAGTTTCGTCACGGCGAAGTCGTCATTACCCGGGGCCGCGGGCAACGAGCGCGGCCACCACCGGTGACAGGCGTTCCACTGCGCGCGGCGCGGCCTCAATTCGGAACACCCTCGGCCGCCATGGCCGCCGTGTCGACCGGACCACCCGCCACGCCGCCGGACCGGCCGACCCCGGCCCCACGTCCACGGGTGGCCGGGATGCTGCCATGCCTCTGCGCAACGGCGGGGACACTCACCGGATCCACGTCGTGCCGAGCGTTCAGGATCTGCACTGCCATCATCAAGATTTTTCCCAGGTCGCCCCCCGTTGGCACCCCCTCGGGGCGAGTGCTGAACCCGTCGCAGCGGACGCGAGCCACCCTCTGCTCACTCCTGGTAGTACCGCCTGCTCGTTGTGAATGACGCCGAGAGCGACGACGGAGGGACCACCCGCCGGGGCCGGCTCCCCAGAGCACGCCGCGCCGGCGTCGATCCCCCTCATTCCACGACCCTCCACTTCTCCGGAGAACGAGAAGTGAGGTCCACCATGCTTGACTCGCCAAGGACTTGGTGATCGCATTCCGCCCACGTCGGAGCAGGGGCGAGACGATGTGCGACCCGCCATCCGAGCCCTCGGCATCGACGTCCGCGTGACCCGTTCCTGACGCGCAGTGACAAGACCAGAACAGAACACGTCCACCGCAGGTGAAATGCACGGGAAGACCGGGCGCCAGCGACTCGCTGGCCGGTCTCCAGCCGACAGTGCACGGGGGTTTGCGTCGTGTCTCATCAACTCGACGGCGGAGCGACGGCGTCGATGGCGCGCTCCACCGGCGCACGCAGGGCTGCTGAACTGCGGTTTCGTGACCTCACCGCCCCGGATCGCCCCGCTGCACAGCCGGCACCCGGCAGCGCCCGAGCGGACCCGGAGTCGATGTCTGCCATTCCCACACCTCCGTGCCCACGGCATCGCGCGGCGGACCGGACCACCGCACCGGCGATTGACACCGGGTCCGGACAATGGTCGGAGCGGGCCGCCGGACCGGTTGCGAATTGCGGCTCCGGAAACGCACCGGCCGCCGCTGCGAACACTTCCCTCCTCCCGTTGGTGCCATTCCGGAGCCAGCGCGCCGAACCGGTACCCGAGCGGCTCGTGTGGGCTCCTCCCATTCCTCGCACCAGGTGCGCCCGCCATTCCGTGGGGGTCCCCCGGTGAGGCGGGCGGTCGACGTGGTCGTCGGGGTCCTCGCGGCCCTGCTGCTCTCGCCGGTGCTGCTCGCCGTCGCGATCGCCATCCGCTGCGCCGACGGGCCGCCCGTCCTGTTCCGTCAGGAGCGCTGGGGTCGTGGCGGGCAGGTCTTCGTCATCTGGAAGTTCCGGACGATGCGGCCGCAGGCCCACCCAGGGCAGCCCGACTGCGAGCGCTCCCTCCCGCTGGGGCGCCTCCTGCGGGCCAGCAGCCTGGACGAGCTGCCCCAGCTCTGGAACATCATCCGCGGCGACATGAGCCTCATCGGGCCGCGGCCGTGGCCGGTGATGCCGGGCGACGAGCTGCTCTACACGCCGCGACAGTGGGGCCGCCTGGCGGTGCGGCCGGGCCTGACCGGCTGGGCGCAGGTCAACGGGCGCAACGCCCTGCCGTTCCCGGAACGGATCGAGCAGGACCTCTGGTACATCGCCCACCGCTCCCTGCTGCTCGACCTCCGCATCCTCGCGCTGACGCTCGGACGTCTCGTGCGCCCCAGCGGCATCGTCGGCTACGGGGTGGCCAACCCGGGCTTCTCCGTCGGGCTGCTCGGCGCCCCCGTCGTCGGGCTCCCGCCCGCTCCGCCTCCTGACGGGGGCCTCGCCTCCGCGGGCAACGGCCTCCGTGCCGGCGATCCCGCCGGTGGTCGGGGTGCACGCCCCGGCGGCCCGCTCGCCGCCGGCGCGGCAGACCACGAGCGTCGGGGGGCCGACCGATGAGGGTCCTGGTGACGGGGGGCGCCGGCTTCATCGGCGCCAACCTCTGCCGCGTCCTCGTGGGGGACGGCGTGGACGTCGTGGTGCTGGACGACCTGTCCACGGGCCTCGACGCCAACCTGCGGGGTGTCGACGTCGACCTGCGGATCGCCTCCGTCCTCGACAGCGCAGCGGTGGCGGATGCGTGCGAGGGCGTGTCCGCCGTCGTCCACCTGGCGGCCGTCCCCTCCGTACCGCGGTCCCTCCACGACCCCCGGCGCAGTCACGACGTCAACGTCACCGGGACCGTCGCCGTCCTGGACGCGGCACGCGGCGTGGGCGCCCACGTGGTCCTGGCGTCGTCGAGCTCCGTCTACGGGAACGGGCCCGAGCTCCCGAAGTCGGAGGACCTCCGCTGCTCCCCGGCGAGTCCCTACGCCGTCAGCAAGCTCGCCGCGGAGTCCTACGCCCTGGCCTACCAGCGCTGCTATGGCCTGCCGTGCACGGCCTTCCGCTTCTTCAACGTCTTCGGCCCCCTCCAGCCCCCGGGCCACGCCTATGCCGCGGTCGTCCCCGCCTTCGTCTCCGCCGCACTGACCGGGGCCCCCCTCGTGCTCCACGGGGACGGCGACCAGACCCGGGACTTCACCTTCGTGGACTCCGTCTCCGGGGTGCTGACCCGCTCCCTGGCCGGTCGCGTCTCCCACGACGCCCCGGTCAACCTGGCCTTCGGGACCCGGACCTCCCTCAACACCCTCATCGACGTGCTCTCCGGTCTGCTCGGCCGGCGGCTGGAGGTCGACCGCCGGCCACCGCGTCCGGGGGACGTGCGCCACTCCCAGGCCGCGGTCGGAGTGCTCACCTCCCTGTTCCCCGACCTCACGCCCGTCCCTCTCGAGGAGGGACTCCGCCGGACCATCGCCTGGATGGAGGAGAACGTGCTCGCTGCGACACCCGGAGGAACTCCGGCATGACCGTCACCGTGGCGCTTCCCGCGCCGGTCCAGAGCTCGCCGCGCAAGCTCGTCGTCGTCGGGCAGGGATACGTCGGCCTGCCCCTGGCCATCCGCGCGGTCGAGGTCGGGTTCACGGTCGTCGGCGTGGACACCGACGCCGTCCGGACCGATGCCCTCGCCCAGGGGACGTCCTACGTGGAGGACGTCGCCGCCGAGCGGCTGGCCCGTGCCCTCGACAGCGGTCGCTACCGGCCGACGACGTCCTACGACGACGTCTCCGGCTTCGACGCCGCGATCATCACCGTGCCGACCCCGCTGCGGGACTCCCTCCCGGACCTCAGCTACATCACCGCCGCCGCCGGCCAGCTCGCCGAGCACCTCACCTGCGGCGCGACGGTGGTCCTCGAGTCGACGACCTACCCGGGCACCACAGACGAGATCCTCGTCCCCCTCCTCGAGGAGGGCAGCGGCCTCGTCGCCGGCAAGGACTTCTTCGTGGGGTACAGCCCGGAGCGGATCGACCCCGGCAACCCCCGGTACGGCTTCGAGAACACACCCAAGGTCGTCTCCGGGATCGACCGGCCGTCGCTGTCGGTCGTGCAGAAGCTGTACGCCAAGCTCGTCCAGGAGACCGTGGCTGTCTCCGGGTGCCGCGAGGCCGAGCTGACCAAGCTGCTCGAGAACACCTTCCGGCACGTGAACATCGCCCTCGTCAACGAGATCGCGATGTTCGCCCGCGAGCTCGGCGTCGACGTGTGGGAGGTCATCGACGCGGCATCGAGCAAGCCGTTCGGGTTCATGCGGTTCACCCCGGGCCCGGGCGTCGGCGGTCACTGCCTCCCGGTGGACCCCACCTACCTGTCGTGGCAGGTGCGGCGCCTGCTCCGTCGCAGCTTCCGCTTCGTCGAGCTGGCCAACGACATCAACGACCACATGCCCGACCACATCGTCCTGCGCATCGCCGCCGGGCTGAACCTGCGGGGTCGGGCCGTGAACGGCAGTGAGATCATCGTGTTCGGGCTGGCGTACAAGCCCAACACCGGGGACGTGCGGGAGTCACCCGCAGTCCGCGTGGTCCAGCTGCTCGCGGACCTGGGTGCCACGGTGCAGGTCGTCGACTCCCACGTGGAGCCGCACAAGTGCCCGCCCGGCGTGAAGCTCACCGACGCTGCCGACGTGCGCCTGGACTCGGCGGACGCGGTCGTGCTGTTGACCGACCACGACGACATCGACTACCGGCCCCTGGAGCGGTCGCCCTCCTGGGTCCTCGACACCCGGCACCGGCTGGTCTCCAAGAACGTGGAGTACCTGTGACCTCCCCTCCGGTGTGCGGGAGGACGGCGGGATGACCCTGCGGGGGTGGTGCCGGGAGCTGCTGCGGCGCTGGCGGTGGCTCGCGGGGGGACTCGCCGTGGGGCTCGCCGTCGCCGGCCTCGTCACCGCCCTCACGCCCGCCCGTTACGCCGCCGGGACGACGCTGTACGTCTCGCCCGGTGTCCCCACCACGGACGCGCCGTCGGCCTACCAGGGCGGCCTGCTGTCCGAGCACCGGATGAAGTCCTACGTCGAGCTGGCCACCGGGGAGCGGCTGGCCGACGACGTCGCCGCGGAGCTGGGGCTGTCGGGCGGCGCCGACCTGGCCGGCCGGATCACCGCGGTGGCCCAGCCGGAGACGCTCGTCATGACGATCACGGCCACCGACCGGTCGCCCCAGCGGGCGGCGGACCTGGCCGACCTGGCGGCGGCCTCGTTCGGCCGGCTGGTCGAGCAGCTGGAGCAGACGCCGGGCGAACCGGGGCCGAGCCCGGTCCGGGTGCAGGTCGTCGAGGCCGCCGAGCCGCCGACCGCCCCGGTGTCCCCGGACTCCCTGGTCAACCTCGTCCTCGGGGCGCTGCTCGGCCTCCTCGCGGGCCTCGGGCTGGCGGCCCTGCGCCGGAGTCTCGACGACGCCGTGGGCTCGGCGCACGCGCTGCAGGAGCGGACCGGCGTCCCGGTGCTCGGCGTCGTGCCACTGCCGGCAGAGCCGCGGCCGGGCCGTGCGGCGGCAGCCGCCCCGGCCCGGCTGGAGGCCCTGCGGCGGCTGCGCGCCGCGCTGCACCACAGCACCCCCGGAGCCGACCGCGCGGTCCTCGTGGTGACCGGTCCCCGGCCCGATGAGGGGCGCACGACCCTGGTGTGCGACCTGGCCGACGCGATCGCGGCCGGCGGGAGCCGCGTCCTCGTCGTGGACACCGACCTGCGCCGGCCCACGGTGGCCGAGTACCTCGGCACGGAGCCACGACCGGGCCTGGTCGACCTGCTGGCGGGCGGGAGCCGGCTCGCCGAGGCGATCCGTCCCGGGCGGCCCGGGTCGTTCGACGTGCTGACCGGCGTCCCGGTCCCCGGCAACAGCACCGAGGTCGTCGGGTCCCAGCAGCTGGTCGACCTGCTGGAGGAACTGCGGCAGCGGTACGAGGTCGTCCTGCTCGACTCCCCGCCGCTGCTCGAGGCCGCCGACGGCTCGGAGCTCGCGGCGGTCGCCGACGGCGTACTCCTCGTCTGCCGCGCCGGCAGGACGACGTACCCGCAGGTCGAGGAGTCCCTCGACGCGCTGGACGCGGTGTCCGCGCGGGTCCTCGGCGTGGTGCTCACCGTCGACCCGACCCGCGCCCGGCGTCCGGGGGCCCGGCCGGGCAGGCGCGCCGCGGCCCACCCGGAGCCCGACGGCACGCCGCTTCTCGCGGGCAGCCTCCGGCGGGCGCGACGTCCCCGCCCGGCCGGCTCCGGAGCGGGGCCGGACGACCGAGCCGGGTCCCCGGCGCCGGCCCCGGTCCGGCTCACCGCCCCCCGCGCCGGCGAGCACGCATCGCCGGGCAGCGCCAACCACCACGGCCCCGTCCCGGAGAGGTGAGCGTGCGATGACCGACCTCGACGCGAGGGGCGCGGCGCCCTCCCGGTCCGGCCCTGCCCCCGCCCCCCCGGCTCCGGGCACCGACGCGGTCCCGGGTCCGCCGAGGATCCTCCTCGCCGTCACCGACCCCTTCTGTGCGGTGTTCTTCCGCGGGCAGCTCGCCGCGCTGGCCGCCGCCGGGGCCGAGGTCACGCTGGTCACCTCCCCGGGCGAGCGGGCTCGCGCCATCGCCGCGGAGGAGGGGGCCCGCTACTGCCCGGTCCCCATGGTGCGCGAGATGGCACCGCTGGCGGACCTGCGGGCTCTCCTCACCCTCGTCCGGCTGCTCCGGCGGCTGCGTCCCGACGTCGTCTGCGCCGGGACACCCAAGGCCGCCCTCCTCGTCCTCGCGGCCGCGGCGGCCGTCCGGGTGCCCGACCGGCTGTTCGTCCTGCACGGGTTGCGGAGCACGACGCTGTCGGGCCTCAAGCGCGCCGTGGTGCGCGCCGCCGAGCGGACGTCGGCCCGGCTGGCGACCGACGTCCTCTGCGTGAGCAGCAGCCTCCGCGACGAGGCGGCCGCCGAGGGGCTCGTCCAGGCGGACCGGGCCCGGGTGGTCGGGTCGGGCTCGTGCAACGGGGTGGACCTCGAGCGCTTCCGCACCGGGCCCCTGCAGGTGGCGGCGGCGCGGCGCTTCCGCCGCGGTCTCGGGTGCGGCCCGGAGGAGACGCTGATCGGGTTCGTCGGCCGGCTGACGAAGGAGAAGGGGCTGCTCGAGCTCGCCGAAGCGTGGCAGCTGGTGAGGGACGGCCGCACCCGGCTGGTCCTCATCGGTCCCGACGAGAGCGGGCCGGACTGCGAACCGGCGCTGCGGCTGCTCCGGCGCGACCCCCGTGTCCGCTTCACCGGGGCGATCGACGACATGCCCGCCGCGTTCGCCGCCATGGACCTGCTCGTGCTGCCGACCTGGCGCGAGGGCTTCGGCAACGTCCTCATCGAGGCGGCCGCGATGTCGCGTCCCGTCATCGCGTCGCGGGTGACCGGCTGCGTGGACGCCGTGGCGGACGGCGTGACCGGCACGCTGGTGCCGCCGCGCGACGCCGTGGCACTGGCCGACGCGATCCAGGAGTACCTCGACCGGCCCGACGTCCGGACGGCGCACGGGACGGCCGGGCGACGCCGGGTCGAGGTGCTGTTCGACAGCCGCCGGGTCTGGCAGGAGCACCTCGAGCTCTACGACGCCCTGCTCCGGCGCCGTGGCCGGCCGGCCCTGCTCCCGTCGGACGACCGGTCCCTGCCGCGACCGGCGCCCCGGCGGCCGGTCCGGCCCCCGGTCACCGCATGAGGGACAGCGCAGCCGTGGCCGATGCCGGCCGACGGTCCCCCCGGGAGGTCCCGGAGTCCGGGGACGACCGGAGCGTCAGCTGGGTCCTGGGCGCGGTGCTCGTCCTCGGCACGACCGCCGTCGCCGCCCTCATGGTCCCGGACCTGCGGCACTGGTTCCTGGTGCCGGTCACGGCGTGCGGCCTGCTCGTGGCCCCCGACGCCGTGGACTGGGTGCGCGGTCGCCTGGACGTCTTCGACCCGCAGGCGCTCACCGGGCTGGTCGGCGTGCACTTCTTCTTCGTCACCCCCCTCCTGCACGTCGGCTTCGACTACTGGGCCAAGTACGTGGACGGATCCGCCGACTGGCGCACCGCGCTGGGCCGGATGGCGCTGGTCAACCTGCTCGGGCTGACGGTGTACCGCGCCGTCCTCGCGCCCCGGCCGACGCGGGCGCACCCGCCGCTGCCCTCGACGGACGTGCGACGGCTCGGCCGGCTGTCGGCCGCGGTGGCCGTCCTCGGCGCCCTGTCCTTCGCGCTGCTCGTCGCGAGGATGGGCGGGCCGGCCGCCTACGTCGAGGCGATGGCCGACGACCGCTCGCAGCTCCAGGGGCTCGGACCGGCACTGCTGGTGTCGACCGCCTTCCCGATCGCCCTGCTCGTGCTCGCCCTCGTCCGTCTCCGGGACCGACTCCGGAGGCGACCGGCAGCCGTCGTGCTCGTCCTGGTCCCGTACGCGCTGCTGGAGTTGCTCGTCGGCGGGCTGGGCGGCAGCCGGTCCCACACCGTCTGGTGCCTGGTCGTCGGCGTGGGTCTGTGCCACTTCCTCGTCGCGCCGGTCCGCCGCCGGACCCTGGTGGTCCTCACGGTGGCGCTGGTCGGCTTCCTGTACCTCTACGGCTTCTACAAGGCGGCGGGGAGCGACGCGCTGGAGGCCATCGGCGAGGGGGCGTCCCTGTCGGAGCTGTCGTCGGACACCGGCCGCGACATGCGGTCGGTCCTCCTCGGCGACCTCGGGCGCGCCGACGTCCAGGCCCTGCTGCTGGAGCGGCAGCAGGAGGGCCGCGCGCCGGTGGCCCACGGCGCCACCTACCTCGGCGACCTGACGTTCCTCGTCCCGGACTCCCTCGGGCTGGGACGCATCCCGGACAAGATCGACGTGGGCACGGACATGCTGTACGGCAGCGGCAGCCACCGGCCGGACTTCGCGTCGAGCTACGTCTACGGGCTGGGCGGGGAGGCGGTCCTCAACTTCGGCGCGGCGGGCGCGGTCCTCGCGTTCCTGCCGTTCGCGCTCGTCGTCCGTGGTGCGTCGTCCTACTACCGCCGGTGCCTGACCTCGCCGCACGCACCGGGCGCGGCGCTGGTCGCACCGGGGCTGTCCCTGGCCGCGGCGCTGGCCCTGACCAGCGACCTGGACAACGTCACCTGGTTCCTCCTCAACTACGTCGCCGTGTTCGCCCTCCTCGCCCTCGGGTCGCGGGTCCGGGCGCGGGCCGGGGAGACCCCGCCCGCGGAACGCGCCGCTCCCGGGCGGGCCGGCTGAGGTGCCCGCCGTGGGGATCGCACCGACCCGTCGTCGCCGGTCGGGAGAGGAGACCGGACGGCCGACCCTGAGCCTGTTCGTCGAGGCCCGCTTCGCCCGGGACGAGACCGGGGGGTGGGGGGCGATGGACCCGACCAGCGGCGCGGGCACGTGGCGGCGGTACGCCCGGGGTGGCGTGGCGCTCCGGTTGGTGGCCCGTGCGAAGCGCCGCACGGAGCCGGGCCTGGCCGCGCTCGACGGGACGGCCACCGTCGCGCCGCTCCCCTACTACCTGGGGCTCCGGGGACTGGTGCCGGCGCTCCCCCGCCTCGCCGCGGCGATCACCGGCGAGGTGGCGCGGGCCGAGGTCGTCCTCCTCCGCCTGCCCGGGGTGGTCCCCCTGCTCGCCGCCGCGGCCTGCCGCCTCCTGCGGCGCACCTACAGCGTCGAGGTGGTCGGCGACCCCGTGGCCGTCCTGACCTCGGGGGCGCTGGGCCGGCCGGGCCGGGCGCTGGCACCCCTCGCCCGCTGGCAGATGCGCACCGCGGTCGGCGGCGCCGCCGCCGCCCTCTACGTGACCGGGTCGACGTTGCAGTGCAGCTATCCGCACCGCGCCGGGGCCGTCGCGGTGAGCGTGTCCGGCGCCCGTCTGGGCGACGACGCCTTCCGGGACGGCGGCCGGCGGTGGCAGCCGGGCCCCGTCCGGATCCTCACCATCGGCAGCCAGGAGCTGCCGTACAAGGGGCACGACGTGCTGCTCCGGGCGCTCCACCGCATGCGGGTCGACGGCGTCGACGCCCGGGCGGTCATCGTGGGCGGCGGGCGCACCCACGCGCAGCTGGTGGACCTCGCCGAGTCGCTCGGCGTCGGCGACGCGGTGGTCTTCACCGGTGCGGTGCACGACCGCAGCCGGCTGCTGGAGCTGCTCGACGAGGCGTCGCTGTTCGCCCTGCCGTCCCTGACCGAGGGGCTGCCGCGGGCGCTGCTCGAGGCCATGGCGCGGGCGCTGCCCGCCGTGGGCAGCGACGTGGGCGGAATCCCGGAACTGCTGGACGGGCGGTGGCTGGTGCCGGCGGGGGACCCCTCCGCCCTGGCGGGCGCGATGACGGCGCTGGCCGCCGACCGGTCCGAGTGGGAGGCGCAGTCCCTCCGCAACCTCCGGACCGCCCGCCGCTACTCCTCCGACGTCCTCGACGCCCGCTTCACCGAGTGGCTGGGGGCGCTGCCCCGGGCCCGCGGAGAGGCCGGACGGTGACCGTGGACCGCCTGCGGTCCGCCGCGGGGACGGGAACGCGGGCGCCCGTCCGCAGCATCGTCACGATGTCGGCGCTCAACGTCGCCCAGACCGCGTGCAACGCCATGATCGCGCTGTTGACGACCGTGGCCCTGGGACCTGCCGACCGCGGCGTGATGGTCGTCGGCATCACGGTGGGCAGCTTCCTGAGCTTCATCGGCGGCCTCGGCACCGGGCCGGCGCTGCGGTCGCGTGCCCCGTCGGCGGACGGCGAGCATCGCCTCGCCCTGCTCTCGGCCTACACCTGGTGGTCGGTGGCGGGCGCGGTCCTCGCCCCCGCCCTGGCCGTGGCCGCGTCGGCGGCCTCCGCGCCCGCCATCGACGCCGGCCTCGCCGATCCCGGCTTCCTGCTCGCCCTGGCGGTGTACACGTCGACCCAGCTCCTCATGAACCAGTTCGTCGAGGCCTGGTACGCCGACGGGCACTACAACCGGGCCGTCGGGTCGGCCGCTGCCACGGGCGCGGCGAGCCTGGCCGCGGTCCTGGTGGGCCTCGCCGTCGAGCGCACCCCCGGCGCCCTGCTCCTGGCCCAGAGCCTCGGCGCGGCCGTGGCGTGCGGCGTCGTCGGGACCCGGCTGCACGCGGCCGGCCTGCTCGATCTGCGCCGTCCCCGCCTGCACCTGCTGCCGGAACTGCTGCGGGTCGGGACGCCGGCTCTGGGCGTCAACGCCGGGTTGGCCGTCGTGCTCCGTGCCGACCGCTACCTGCTGGGGCTGGCCAGCGGGCCGGCCGCCGTGGGCGTCTACTCCCTGGCCGCCACCCTGGGCGAGGTCGTCCGCGTCGTGCCGATCGCTGCCGGCCAGGTGCTGCAGCGGGAGACCGCCGTCGACCGCCGCGGCGGCGGCGCTGCCCGGCTGCTGCGCACCGCGCTCGTCATCACGGCCGCCGGTGCGCTCGTCGGTGGGATCGCCGCCTGGTGGCTCATCCCGCCGGTGTTCGGGCCCGAGTTCACCGGCGCCCGTGACCTGCTGGTGGTCCTGCTGGTGGCCGAGGTCTGCTTCGTCCCCTACGCCCTGGCCAGTCGCGGCCTGCTCGGCGGGGGGTGGACCGGCACGGCGGGGAGCCTGGGGATGGCCGGCGCGATCTGCGCCGTCGCCTGCTACGCGGTGGCCACCCGCACGGGCGGCGCCGCCGGGGCGGCCGTCGCCTCCCTGCTCGTCTACGGGGGGCTGTCCGCCGCGTCGTGGGCGCTCCTGCGCCGGCGGCTGCGGACCGGCCGGGACCCGGTGCGGGCCGGCGGCCCGGCACGCCGGGACCGGGCGCTGCTGCGGTCCGCTCCGCGCGAGGACGGGAGGAGCTGAGGTGTCCCGGCGCGAGCACGGCCCGGTCCGCGTCCTGCACATCGTCGGGAGCATGGACCGCGGCGGCGTGGAGACCTGGCTCATGGAGGTCTTCGGCCACGTCGACCGGTCGCGGCTGGCGATGGACGTGCTCGTCCACACCGCCGCGCCCGGGGCGTACGACGACGAGGCCCGACGCCTGGGGGTCTCGATCATCCCGTGCGCACCGTCCTCCCGGCCGGCGCGGTTCGCCCGCCGGTTCCTCAGGACGGTGCGGAGCGGTCGCTACGACGTCGTGCACAGCCACGTCCACCACTTCTCGGCCTATCCCCTCGGGCTGGCCCGGCTCGCCGGGGTGCCGGTGCGGATCGCGCACAGTCACGCCGACACCTCGTCCGTGCAGGCCACCGCGGGCCTCGTGCGGCGGATCTACTTCGCGACGGCGGGCCGCCTCTTGGACCTCGTGGCCACCGACCGTCTCGGCGCCAGCGTCCCGGCGGGCCGGGCCCTGTTCGGGCCCCGCTGGCCGGACCGGCCGCGGGACCGCCTCGTGCACTACGGCTTCGACTTCCGCCGCTTCGACGCCCCCCTCGACGCGGCCGCGGTGCGCCGCGACCTGGGGCTGGCGCCGGACGCCTTCGTGGTCGGCCACGTGGGACGGTTCGACGAGGGCAAGAACCAGACGTTCCTCCTCGACGTCGTCGCCAGGGTCGCCCGGTGCGACCCTCGCACCGTCCTCCTCCTCGTCGGGGAGGGGCCCCTGCGGGGCGACGTCGAGCGGCAGGCCCGGGAGCGCGGGCTGGCCGATCGCGTGGTGTTCGCCGGCACGCGGGCCGACGTCCCCGCCGTCATGCGGGCGGCGATGGACGTCTTCGTCCTGCCCTCCCTGCACGAGGGGCTCGGCATCGTCGGCCTGGAGGCACAGGCGGCGGGGCTGCCGTGCGTCCTCTCCGACGCGGTGCCCCGCGAGGTCACCGTGGTGCCGGAGCTGACCCGGTTCCTGCCGCTGCAGGGGGCCGCCGACTGGGTCGACGCGGTCCTGGAGGCGCGCACCGCAGACCGGCGTTCGCGGGTCCCGGAGCTCATGGCGAGCTCCTTCGCCGTCCAGGCCTGCCTCGACTCCCTCGGCGAGGTCTACCGCCGCCGTCCGGGCGCGGTCGCCCGGACCACCGTGAGCACCGACGGGGCGCCGTCCTGGCGTCGCCGTCGACCGTCGACAGCACCAGGGGAAGGAACAGCGGGATGACACACGAGAAGGTCCTGGTGACCGGGGGAGCCGGGTTCGTCGGCTCACACCTGTGCGAGGCGCTGCTGAGGGAGGGCCGGTCGGTGACCGTCATCGACGACCTCTCCACCGGTCGCTGGGCCAACATCGACCACCTCAAGCGGGATCCGCACTTCCGCGTGATCATGGCGTCGGCCACCGAGCGCGCGCTGGTCACCGAGGAGGTGGCCCGCCACGACCTCGTCTACCACCTCGCGAGCGCGGTCGGCGTGAAACTGATCATCGAGCAACCGGTCCGGACCGTGGAGACGATCTTCCACGGCACCGACGTCGTGCTGAACGCGTGCGCGCGCTACCACCGGCCCGTGCTCATCACCTCGACCAGCGAGGTGTACGGCAAGTCCGAGCGCATCCCCTTCCGCGAGGACGCCGACGTCGTGATGGGCCCGACGTCCAAGCGGCGCTGGGCGTACGCCTGCGCCAAGGCGCTCGACGAGTTCCTCGCCCTCGCGCACCACTACCAGTCCCACCTGCCGGTCTACATCGTGCGGCTGTTCAACACGGTGGGACCCCGCCAGACCGGCCAGTACGGGATGGTGGTTCCCTCGTTCGTGCGGCAGGCCCTGTCCGACCGGCCGCTCACCGTCTACGGCGACGGCACGCAACGGCGCTGCTTCTGCTCGGTGCACGACGTCGTGGACGGCCTGCTCCGGCTGCCGGCCAACGAGGCCGCTGCCGGCCAGGTGGTGAACCTCGGCACGCAGGAGGAGATCTCGATCCTCGGGCTGGCCGAGCGGGTCATCGACCTGTGCGGGTCGCGTTCGACGATCGACTTCGTGCCGTACGAGGAGGCCTACGGGGCCGGCTTCGACGACATGATGCGCCGGGTCCCCGACACCCGCCGGGCCGCCGAGCTGATCGGGTGGGACCCCGCCTGGCGGCTGGACGACATCATCCAGGAGATCGCCGGCCTCGCCGACCGTCCCGCTCCCCTGCTCGCCGACGTGGTCCGGGGCTGAGCGTGTGCGGCTTCTGCGGCATCCTCGCGCCGGGGCCGCCCGCTGAGCTCCGGAGCCGGGTCACGACGATGACCGCGTCCCTGGCCCACCGCGGGCCCGATGCCGACGGGCTCTACGTCGGCGAGGGCATCGCGCTGGGCCACCGGCGGCTGAGCGTCATCGACCTCACCGCCGCCGGGGCCCAGCCGATGACCGACGACGCGACCGGCGTGTGCGTGGCCTACAACGGCGAGGTCTACAACTTCCGAGAGCTGCGGCGGGAGCTGTCGGCCGCAGGCGTGGGCTTCGCCGGGACCTCCGACACGGAGGTCCTGCTGCGCGCGTACACGCGCTGGGGGCTGGACGGCCTCCGCCGCCTCGAGGGGATCTTCGGCTTCGCCCTGTGGGATCCCGCCCGCCGGCGCCTGGTGCTGATGCGGGACCGGCTCGGGGTCAAGCCGCTCTTCTACGCCCGGTCCGGGGAGACCCTGGCGTTCGGCTCGGAGATCAAGGCGTTGTGGCGGGCCGGCGTGGACGCCGACGTCGACCGGCAGGCGCTGCGCGAGTACCTGTGGTTCGGCAACGCCTACGAGGACCGCACGATCTACCGGTCCGTGCGCTCCCTGCCGCCCGGCCACTGGCTCCTCGCCGAGGACGGCAGGACGCGCATCGAGCCGTACTGGCGGCTGGAGGACTGGCTGACGCCCGGCCCGCCGCCGGACGAGCGGGAGGCTGCGGCACAGGTGCGGCACGCCGTCGACACGGCCGTCGCCCGCCAGCTCGTGGCCGACGTCCCCGTGGGCGTCTTCCTCAGCGGCGGCATCGACTCGTCCTCGATCGCGGCCTCCGCCGCGCACGCCTCGGGACGCCGGCTGTCCAGCTACTCGGTCGGCTTCGACTTCACCGACCACGCCGACGAGCTGCCGGCGGCCCGCCGCCTGGCGGCCGACCTCGGCCTGGACCACCACGAGCTGCACGTCTCCGCCGCGCACCTCGGCGACGTCCTGGAGCGGCTGGCCGACGCCCACGACGAGCCGTTCGCCGATGCCGCCAACATCCCCCTCTTCCTGCTCGCCGACGAGCTCGGGGGTGCCGTGAAGGTCGTCCTGCAGGGCGACGGTGGCGACGAGGTGTTCGGTGGCTACCGGCGCTACTCCCTGCTCCGGCACGCTCGTCCGTGGCGGGCCTGGCCACGGCTCCTCACCCCCGCCCTGAGGGCGGCCGGGCCCACCGGGCGGCGCGCGGCACGCGTCGCGGACGCGCTGGGCCGCGCCGACCCCGCGGAGCGCATGGCGCTGCTCCTGACCCTGGAGACCGGGGACGCGCCGCCGGAGGACGTGCTGACCGTGGACGCCCGCCGCCTGCTGGTGGAGGGGACCGACCCCTTCCTGGCCTACCGGCACGCTGCCGACCGGTTCGCGGGAGCCGACCCGGTGCAGCGGATGCTGCTCACCGACCTCACCCTGCAGCTGCCCTCGCAGTTCCTCCCGAAGGTGGACCGGGCCACCATGGCGCACGGCCTGGAGGCCCGGGTCCCGCTCCTGGACGAGGGGGTCGCCGGGCTCGCCGTGGGCCTGCCCTCCGGCTACAAGGTGCGCGGCCGGGAGAAGAAGGTCGTGCTCCGTGACGCCATGCGCGGCCGTGTCCCCGACGCGGTCCTCGACGCGCCCAAGCGGGGCTTCGGGGTGCCGTTCGACCGGTGGCTGCAGCACCAGCTGCACGCGCCGGCGCGGGCTGCGGTGCTGGCCCAGCCGGTGCTGGACACCTTCGGCCTCGATCGGCGGGTGGTCGCCGCCTGCTTCGAGCAGCACCGGACCGGTGAACGGGACCGCGGGCCGCTGCTCTGGAAGCTGTACCAGCTCGCCCTCTGGCACCACAGCCGGCCGCGGGCGGCGGTGCCTCAGGAGGTGAGCAGGTAGTCGCCGGTCAGGTCGGGGACGGCGATGGCGTCGACGGCGCCGCCGGACCGGTCCCGGCACGAGGCGTCCTCGGGGCAGGGCACCACGACCGTCCGCCCGGTCGCGTTGACGACCACGACGCCGTTCTCCGTCGTCCGGCTGTACAGGGCCGCACCGCGGCCGCCCTCGCGCCGTACCTCCATGGTGGAGGTGGCGCGGCCGATCGCCGCCTTCATGGCCTGGTACTCCTCCGGCGGCAGCTCCATGAACCCGGGGCCCTGCGGCGCCCAGGCGGTGTCCGCGCCCGAGAGCAGCAGGTAGGCCACGAGACCCGACCGCAGGTCGCTCTCGTAGGTCGGTGCGGCGGGGTCGAGCAGCGACCGCATCAGCACGACGCCGCCGTCCGCCGCGAAGTCGGACACAGCCCTCCAGTGGTCGAGCAGCAGCTGCCGTCCGTCGGGTGACAGGCCGTCCCGGACCGCCGCGAACAGCTCTTCGATCACCAGCCCGTCGACATCGGCGAGGTCCTGTCGGAACGCGGCCCAGCTGTCCGGGCTCCCGGCGTTCACCATCACGCGCAGCCCGGGCCGCATCTCGTGGAGTCGCGCGAAGAAGTGCCGGTACATGGCGTGCAGCGCGGCCGATCCGTGGGGGAAGGGACGGTCCATGATCGGCCCGGCGTCCATCGGGACCCACGTGCCCGCGTCGTCGAGGACTCCGTAGAGGTGCTGGTTGATGGTGATCTGGTCCAGCCCCAGCCACTGGTTGGGATGCGGGCCCGGCAGGTCCGCGGGGCGACCGTCGGCCGTGTGGTAGCGGTGGAACACGATGGGCTCGACGTAGTTGTCCAGGACCCACCTGGTGTACCGGTCGTCGGCGAGGTTGACGGCCTGCTCCCAGTCGTCGGGGTCGGGAACCCGGGGCGGTTCACCGGGCGCGGGGAAGCCGAGGCTCCAGTTCAGGTACACCGGCCGGGACACGCCCTGGTAGGTGGCGGTCAGCCGCAGCGGTGGCCGCCCGGCAGCGACCTCGCGCTGCTCGTACTCGATGAAGGCGCGGTAGGGGAACCAGGGCCACTGCGACTCGCCACTGGGACGGATGACGGTGGCCATGCCGTGGGCGACCTTGACCGCGGCGTCGGACATCTGTGCCCAGTGGACCGAGTGCGGGTCGTTGAGGGAGATGCCGAGGAACGCGTTCTCCCCGTCGGCCGCGCTGGCGAACAGGGTCCCCCGGTCGTTCGGCAGCACGGGACGGCTGGGGGCGGGTTCCGCGGCGGACTCGACCCGCTCGGCAGGGGAACAGGCCAGCACGGACGCGGCCCAGACACCGGCCGAGACGATCGCGAGCAGGCGACGTCCTCGGGTCATCGACACCTCCGGTGCCCGGCGCCGGGCGACTAGGTGCGGCGGCGGAGGCCGCGCAGGGTCCGGACGGCGACCAGCAGCTCGGCCAGCTCCTGCCGGTCCCCCGAGGCGATGTCGACCAGCTGCGCGGCCGCCCGCTGCTGGGCGCTGTCCCAGCCGCCGACCCAGCCGGCCACCAGGTCGTCGGCGTCCCCGGTCTCGCCCGTCCGCCCGGCGAGCACCTCCGCGGTGAGGGCGGCCTGCTCGCCGGCCAGGTCGTCACGCAGGCTGGCCCGGGCCATGGACGGCCACCGGCGGTCCCGGGGCAGCGCGATCACCAGCTCGCGCAGCGGGACCAGCGCGAGCCGCTCGGCCAGGCACTGCTGCACCCGCCCGGCGAGCTCGATGGGAGCCCCGGTGCGCTCGGTGACCACGGTGAGGTCGAGCGCCACCGGCAGCAGCGGGGCGGCGGCGACCTCGGCGGCCAGGTCCGCCGGCACGCCGGCCTGCTCCAGCCGGGCGGCGCGCTCGGCGTAGGCGGCGGCCTCGGCACCGAGCAGCCACGACGGCAGCCCGGCCCGCACGGCGGCCACCGAGGCGGCGAACCGGTCCGTCACGTCGGCCAGGGCGACGCCCCGCTCGGCGGCCAGCTCCGGGAGCCCGAGCAGCCAGCGCGTCGCCCGCTCGGCCAGCCGGGTGGCCTCGGTGCGCAGCTCCACCTGGGTGGCGGCCGACACCTGGTTGTCCAGCGGCCGGACGGCGTCCCAGAGCCGGTCGACCGCGAAGACCGCGCGGGCCACGGCGTGCGCCCGCACCACCCCGGGGAGGGGCACGCCGGTCTCCTCGGCCAGCCGGAACAGCCCGGTGACCCCGGCGACGTTGACCGCGCGGTTGGTGAGCGCGGTCGCGACGATCTCCCGCCGCAGCGGGTGCCCGGTCACCGCGGCCGGGAAGCGCCGGCGCAGCTCCGTGGGGAAGTAGTCGACCAGCAGCGACTCCAGCGCCGGGTCGTCGGGCAGGTCGGAGGCGAGGACGGCGTCGCCGGTCTCCAGCTTCGAGTAGGCCAGCAGCACCGAGAGCTCCGGGCTGGTCAGCGCGGAGCCGTCGCGGCGCCGCTCGGTGATCGCGCGGTCGTCGGGCAGGGCCTCCACGCCGCGCACCAGGCGGCCGGAGCGCTCCAGCGCCCGCAAGTGGCGCTGGTGGGCGTCGAGCAGGCTGCGGGCGGAGGTGACCTCGACCGCGAGCACCGCGTTCTGCGCGTGGTTGTCGGTGAGGACGGCGGCCGCCACCTCCTCGGTCATCGCGCCCAACAGCTCGGCCCGCCCCTCGGCGTCCAGCGCGCCGCTCTCGACCACCCGGTCCAGCGCGATCTTGATGTTGACCTCGTGGTCGGAGGTGTCCACGCCCGCGGAGTTGTCGATCGCGTCGGTGTTCACCCGCCCGCCGGACAGCGCGTACTCCACCCGCCCGCGCTGGGTGAGGCCGAGGTTGCCGCCCTCCCCCACCACGCGCACCCGCAGGTCCCGGCCGTCCACCCGGACGGCGTCGTTGGCCTTGTCCCCCGCGTCGAGGCTGCTCTCGGTGGAGGCCTTCACGTAGGTGCCGATGCCGCCGTTGAACAGCAGGTCGACCGGGGCCAGCAGGATCGCGCGGATGAGCTCCACCGGAGACAGCGAGGACACCTCGGCGGGCAGCCCCAGCGCCGTCCGCACCGGCTCGCTCACCGGGATCGACTTCGCCGTCCGCGGCCACACCCCGCCGCCGGGGCTGAGGAGCGTGGGGTCGTAGTCCGCCCAGGAGGACCGCAGCAGCGCGAACAGCCGGCGCCGCTCGGCGAACGACGTCGCCGCGTCCGGGGTGGGGTCGACGAAGACGTGCCGGTGGTCGAAGGCCGCGACCAGCCGGATGTGCTCCGACAGCAGCATGCCGTTGCCGAAGACGTCGCCGGACATGTCGCCGACGCCGACGACCGTGAAGTCCTGGCGCTGCACGTCGAGGTCGAGCTCGCGGAAGTGGCGGGTCACCGACTCCCAGGCGCCGCGGGCGGTGATGCCCATGGCCTTGTGGTCGTAGCCGACCGACCCGCCCGAGGCGAAGGCGTCGCCCAGCCAGAACCCGCGCTCCAGGGAGACGGCGTTGGCCAGGTCGGAGAAGGTGGCGGTGCCCTTGTCGGCGGCGACGACGAGGTAGGTGTCGTCGCCGTCGTGGCGGACGACGCGCTCGGGCGGGACCACGCGGCCGTCGACGAGGTCGTCGGTCAGGGAGAGCAGGGCGCCGATGAACAGCCGGTAGCAGGCCTGGCCCTCGGCGAGCCAGGCGTCGCGGCCGGCGCTCTCGGGCGGCGGCCTCCGGACGACGAACCCGCCCTTGGCGCCGGTCGGCACGATGACGGTGTTCTTCACCATCTGCGCCTTGACCAGGCCCAGGACCTCGGTGCGGAGGTCCTCGTGCCGGTCGGACCAGCGCAGCCCGCCGCGGGCGACCGCACCGAAGCGCAAGTGCACCCCCGCGACCCGCGGCGAGCTGACCCACACCTCGCGGTCCGGACGGGGCTCGGGCAGGTCGGGCACCGCCGCCGGGCGCAGCTTGAGCGCCAGCGGGCCCAGAGCCGCTCCCCGGGAGACGTAGTAGGTGGTCCGCTGGGTCGCCGTGACGGCGGTGAGCAGCGCGGTGAGCACGCGGTCGGCGTCCAACGACTCGACCTGGCCGATCGCCTCCCGCAGCGAGCGCACCAGCTCCTCCTGCCGGGCGGCCCGGCCCCGCTCGCGGTCCGGGGAGAAGCGCGTCTCGAACAGCGCCACCAGGCGGGCGACGACGTCGGGGTGGCCGGCCAGCGTCGTCTCCACGTAGCGCTGGCCGAACGGCAGCCCGGCCTGGCGCAGCCACTGCACGTAGGCCCGGACGACGGCCACCTGCCGCCAGTTCAGCCCGGCCAGCAGCACCAGCGCGCCCAGGCCGTCGTCCTCGGCGTCCCCTCGCCACACCGCCGACAGCGCGTCGGTGAACCGCTCGGGCAGCGAGCCGGGGAAGGGCAGCTCGCCGGCCGGGGAGGTGAGCCCGAAGTCGTAGATCCAGGCCAGCGGGGCGCCGATCCGGTCGATCTCGTAGGGCCGCTCGTCGATGACGTCGACGCCCATGTGCTGCAGCATCGGCAGCACGTCGGACAGCAGCAGCCGCTGCCCGACGCGGTAGACCGCCAGCCGGGGCTCCGCCGTGGAGCCGGCCGCCGGCCGGCGCAGCACGAGGCCGAGCTCGCCCTCGGCCAGGGCGTCGAGCCGCTCGAGGTCTTCGACGGCGACCGCGGCGGCGAAGTCGGCCTGGTAGGCCGTGGGGAACGCGTCCGCGACCCGGGCCAGCCGTCGCTCGGCGTCGGGCCCGTAGCGAGCGGTGAGCGCGTCGGCGAGGTCGTCGGTCCAGCTGCGGGCGACCGCGGCGAGGGCGCTCTGCAGCGCGGCGACGTCGACGTCGGGCAGCTCGGTCCGGCCGCGACGCCGGACCGGGGGCCGGACGACGAAGTGCAGCCGGGCCAGGACCGACTCGGTGATCCGCGCGGTGTACTCGATGCTCGTGCCGCCCAGCCGTTCCAGCAGCTGCTGCTGGATCGCCAGGCGCACCTCGGTGGTGTACCGGTCGCGCGGCAGGTAGACGATCGCCGACCAGAACCGATCGGCCGGGTCCCGGCGCAGGAACAGCCGGGTCTGGCGACGCTCCTGCAGCTGCAGCACCGCCAGCGCGACCGGCAGCAGCTCGTCGGTGCCGACCTGGAACAGCTCGTCGCGCGGATAGGTCTCCAGGATGTCGAGCAGCTGCTTGCCGGTGTGGCTGTCGGCCGGCACCCCGGAGCGCGTCACCACCTCGGCCACCCGCCGGCGGACCAGCGGGACGTCGCGGACCCCGTGCGCGTAGGCCGGGTTGGGGAACAGGCCGACCAGCCGGTGCTGGCGGGCCGGCCCGCCGCCGCCGTCGTCGCCGTCGCCGTCGCCGTCATCGTCGCCGCCGCCGGGCAGGGTGACCGACACCAGGTCCAGCCACGCCCGGCGGTGCACCGTCGAGCGGCCGTCGGCCTTGGTGACCCCCAGCAGCGACCGGCCGAGCGCACCCTCCGGCGCGGTGGTGGTGCCCGTGTCGCTGCGCAGCACGCCGAGGCCGCTGCCCGGCCGCGCGCGGACCGTCGTCCGCCCGCGGGCCGCGGTCAGCTCGACGTCGCGGGCCCCCAGGAAGACGAAGTTGTCGTCGGCCAGCCAGCGCAGCAGCGCGGCGGCCTCCGCGGGGTCGTCGGCCGGGTCGCCACCGTCGCGCGGGGGCAGCTGCTCGAGCTGCTCCGCCAGCTCCAGCGCGCGGGCGCGCATCCGGCCGGCGTCCTCGTCGACGGCGCGCACGTCGGCGAGCACCGTGCGCAGCCCGGCCACCAGGTCGCCGGCGGCCTCGTCGTCCAGCGGCCCGTCGAGGACCACCGCCATCCAGGACTCGGCGAGGGCGTCGACGCCGCAGGCGCCCGGCTCGGCGCTGTCGCAGAAGGCGCGGATCCGGCCGGTGACGTCGCGGCGCACCACGACGACCGGGTGGACGACGTGCTGCAGCCGGAACCCCTGGCGGACGACCTCGGCGGTGACCGAGTCGACCAGGAAGGGCATGTCGTCGGTGACCACGAGGACCATCGAGCGGGGGCCGGCCCCGTCCCGGCCGGGCAGCGCGCGGACCTCGACGGTGGCCGAGCCCTGCGGGCGCACCTCGGCCAGCCGCAGGTGGCTCAGGGCGAGCGCGGCGAGGTCGGCCGGGTCCTGCTCGAGGACCTCGGCGGCCGGCTCGCTCCAGTAGTAGCGCTGCAGCAGGGCGGGGACGTCGGTGGGGGTGCAGCCGGGGGGCAGCCCGTCGCCGGAGTCGAGGGCGGCGCGCGCGGCCTGCTCCAGCAGCCGGCGCTTGTCGTCGCGGGCCGCCTCGAAGGCGGCGATCTCGCTCGCGGGGACCGGGGTGGGGTCCGCCGCGGGGCCGGGCTCCGGGGTCGCCGGGGCCGGTCGGGTGGTGCTGGTCATGCCGACTGACGCTAGTAGAAGGACCCCCTTCCCCCCACCGCTCGCAGGCTCGCGGCGGGTCCCTGAAGGGGGCCGGCGGTCAGCGCTTCTCCGTCAGCTGGTCGGCGATCCACCCGCCGATGGCCAGCAGCAGCCCGCCCAGGATCGCGGTGCCGACGCCGTCGACCTGCAGCCGGTCGGTGAGGGCGGCGGTGATCCCGAGCAGCGCCGCGTTGACGACGAGCAGGAACAGGCCCAGCGTGAGCAGCACGAACGGCAGCGAGAGCAGCCGCAGGATCGGCCCGACGATCGCGTTGACGAGCGCGAAGATCAGCGCGATCCACAGCCAGGTGCCCAGCTCCCCCAGCGGCCCGTCGGGGTTGGGGACGACCTCGACGCCGTTCAGCAGGTAGGCCACGCCGTAGAAGACGCCGGCCATGAGCACGACCTTGAGCGCGAACCTGATCACGCCGCCACGCTATCGGCCGTTCCTGTCGATGAGCTGCGTGTCGGGCCGTCTCGGCCTCTCTAGCCGTACACCTAGAGAGCCGCAGACGACCCTGACGAGCGCAGGGGCGGGGCGCCGCGGCGGGATCCCGCCCGGATGGGGGCAGGATCGGAGCCGTGACGCGCCGGCCGGTCCTGGTCTACGACGGCGACTGCGGCTTCTGCACGCGCACCGCCGGGTTCGCCCGCCGGCTGCTCGGTGCCGACGCCGAGGTCGTGGCCTGGCAGGCGGCCGACCTGGCCGGGCTCGGCGTGACCGCGGCCCGGGCGCGGCACGAGGTCCTGTGGGTCCCCCGCCCGGGCGCCGCGCTGGGCGGAGCCCGCGCGGTCGCGGCCGCCCTCCGCGCGGCCGGGGGCTGGTGGGCCCTGCTCGGCGGGGTCCTGGCCCTGCCGCCGGTCAGCTGGCTGGCCGCCGGCTGCTACCGCGTCGTGGCGGCCAACCGCACGCGGCTGCCCGGAGGAACGCCCGCGTGCGCCGTCCCGCCGGCGGACGGCGGCTCCCCCGACACGCGCTAAGTCGTTCTACCCGCGTCTAGGGCACCGGCTAGACGAGGCCATACGGTGCTCGACATGGACCCCGTCCGGAACCCGTACGCGCCCGGCGCCGGGCAGCGCCCGCCCGAGCTGGCCGGCCGCGACACCGAGCTGTCGGCCTTCGACGTCGTCCTCGAGCGGATCGCGCACGGCCGGCCGGAGCGCTCCCTCGTGCTCACCGGCCTGCGCGGGGTGGGCAAGACGGTCCTGCTCAACCAACTGCGGTCGGCGGCGATCAGCCGCGGCTGGGGCACCGGGAAGATCGAAGCGCGGCCGGACCAGTCGCTGCGCCGGCCGGTCTCCTCCGCGCTGCACATGGCCCTGCGCGAGCTGCGCCACCCGGACCAGGAGTCGATGGACGCCGTCCTCGGCGTGCTCAAGGCGTTCGCGCTGCGCGGGGTGGGCGGGGACGGAGCCGCGGCCAAGGTGCGCGACCGGTGGCAGCCGGGCATCGACGTCCTCGCGGCCACCGGACGGGCCGACTCCGGCGACATGGAGATCGACCTGGTCGAGCTGCTCAGCGACGCGGCCGGGCTGGCCGCCGACGTCGGGAAGGGCGTCGCGCTGTTCATCGACGAGATGCAGGACGTGCAGTCCGACGACGTGTCGGCCATCTGCGCCGCCTGCCACGAGCTCTCGCAGCAGGGCGCGCCGCTGATCGTCGTCGGCGCGGGCCTCCCCCACCTGCCCGCGGTGCTGTCGGCGTCCAAGAGCTACTCCGAGCGGCTGTTCCGCTACCTGCGCATCGACCGGCTGGACCGGGCCGCCGCCGACCGCGCCCTGCTCGCGCCGGCCGAGCGCGAGGACGTCACCTTCGAGCCGGGGGCCCTGGACGCGCTCTACGCCGCCGCCGACGGTTACCCGTACTTCGTGCAGGCCTACGGCAAGGTCACCTGGGACGTCGCCGCCGCCTCCCCCGTCACCGCGGCCGACGTCGCGATGGCCGCGCCGGTGGCCGAGGCCGAGCTCGCGGTGGGTTTCTTCGGCTCGCGCTACGACCGTGCCACCCCCGCCGAGCGCGAGTACATGCACGCGATGGCGGAGCTGGGCGGGCCGGGCGGGCACGCCGTCGCGACGTCGGAGGTCGCCGTCTCGCTGGGCCGCAAGCCGGCGTCCCTCTCCCCCGCTCGGGACTCGCTGATCAAGAAGGGCCTCGTCTACTCCGCCGAGCGCGGTCAGATCGCCTTCACCGTCCCGCACTTCGGCCGCTACCTGCTGTCGCACCCCGACCAGGCATAGGAAGCGAGACCCACGTCGCGGCGCCCGATACGCAGGGAGAGGCTCCCATGCCTCGACGGGCGGTTGGCCGCCGCACGGTCGGGGCAGGGGGCCGCCCGTGCCGACGTGGGCGGAAGCGGGACTGTGGGGGCTGCTGGGCGGCGGGGCCCTGGTCCTGGGCGCGCTCGTGGCCTGGTTCGTGCGGGTCCCGCAGACCGTGATCGCGTCGGTGATGGCGTTCGGCGCGCTGCTCGACGGCGTCCCCGAGTCCGTGGTGCTCGGCCTGGGCCTGCTCAGCGGCGGCGGCGTCAGCACGTCGGTGCTCGCTGCGGTGTTCATCTCCAACGTCCCCGAGGGGCTCTCGTCGGCGGCGGGGATGAAGAGCAGCGGCCGCTCCGCCCGCTACGTGTTCGGCGTGTGGGGCGGCATCGCAGTGGTGAGCGGGCTGGCCGCGCTGGTCGGGTCCGTGGCGCTGGGTGGGGCGCCGCCGGAGCTGGTCGCGGTCATCACCGCCGTCGCGGCCGGCGCGATCCTCACCATGATCGCCGACACGATGATCCCCGAGGCCTTCGAGCGGACCCGCACCTGGACCGGCGTCATCACCACCCTGGGCTTCCTCCTCGCCTTCGCCATCGAGGTCTCGGGCCGCTGACCGGCCCCCGTGCTGCGACCGGCGCCCGCCCCGGGCAGGGTGGTGGCGTGAGTGAGCCAGTCCGCGACCCCGTGCAGATCGCCGTCCCCGTCGAGGGCGGTGAGCTCTCCGCGCTGCACTGGCCCGCCGACGCGCCCGGCGCGCCGATCGTGGTCCTCGTGCACGGCATCACCGCCAACGCGATGTCCTGGGCGCGGGTGGGCGCGGCGCTGGCCGGGGACGTCGAGGTGGTGGCCCCCGACCTGCGCGGGCGGGCCGGCTCGGCCGGGCTGCCCGGCCCCTACGGCCTGGACGCCCACGCCGCCGACCTCACGGCGCTGCTGGACTCCCTGGGGGCGGACGGCGACGGGGGCGCCGAGTCCACCGTCCTGGTGGGGCACTCGATGGGCGCGTTCGTCGCCACGCTCGCCGCGGCCGGGCCGGCGCGGGACCGGGTGCACGGGCTCGTGCTCGTCGACGGCGGGCTCGCCTTCCCCCAGCCCCCCGGTGCGGACCTCGACGCCATGCTGGCCGCCGTCCTCGGTCCGGCGCTCGACCGGCTGTCGATGACCTTCCCCGACCTCGCCGCGGTGCGGGCGTTCTGGGCGCAGCACCCGGCGGTGGGGCCGTGGGTCGACGTCCCGTCGGTGGCCGCCTACCTGGCCCGCGACGTGACGGGCGAGCCCCCGGCGCTGCGCAGCGCCTGCGTGCCCGAGGCGGTGCGGGTCGACGGCGGCGACGTGCTGGCCAACGAGCGGGTCCTCGAGGCGACCACCGACCTGCCGGTGCCGGCCACCCTGCTCTGGGCGACCCGCGGGATGTTCGACCAGACCCCGGGGCTCTACGACCAGGTGCGGCTGGCCCAGCTCGGCCTCGAGCCGGCGGGGATCACCGCGCGCGAGGTGCCCGACACCAACCACTACTCGATCCTGTGGGCGGCCCAGGGGGTCGAGGCGATCACGGCCGCGGTCCGCGCGGCCGCGGCGCGCCGCTGAGACCGGTCCCCTCCGGTCAGACCGGGCGGCCGCCCCCCGGCCGCACCGGCGCGGGACCCGGGCCCGGCGGGCGCTCCCACGTCGGCGGGTGGGCCCGGACGGCGAGCACCGCGACGTCGTCCTCCACGCCGCCGCCCACCATCTCGGCGAGCAGCCGGTCGCACAGCACGTCCAGCGACTCCCCGGCGCCGGCGGCCAGCAGGCGGCGCACCTGGTCCCGGCCCTCGTCCAGGCCCAGGCCGCGCCGCTCGAAGAGCCCGTCGGTGAACAGGAGGACCGTGCCTCCGTCGGGGAGCGCGGCCAGGCCGTCGGCCCGCGGGCCGCGCCAGCCGATGCCCAGCGGCGGCCCCACCGGCGCGGAGAGGTCGCTGACCGTGCCGTCGGGCGCGAGCAGCAGCGGGTCCGGGTGGCCGGCCGAGGACCAGCGCAGCCGGCGCACCCCCGCGTCGGTCAGCTCCACCCGGCAGACCAGCGCGGTCGCCATCGTCGGGACGGCCAGGCCGACGAGGGCGTGGTCGACCCGGCGGAGCACCCCGGCAGGCTCCTCCAGCCGGTCGTAGGCGATCGCCCGGACCAGGGTCTTGACCTGGCCCATCCCGGCGGCGGCCTCGATGTCGTGGCCCATGACGTCGCCGATGACGACGACCGTGTCGCCGTCGGGCTGCAGGAAGGCGTCGTACCAGTCACCGCCGATGGCGACCCCGCGGGTCGCCGGCCGGTAGCGGACCGCCAGCTCCAGGTGGTCGGGCTGCACGGGCGGGGAGAGCAGGCTGCGCTGCAGCCGCTCGGCGACCTGCTGGTTGGCCGCCGAGAGCCGCGAGTTGTCCAGCGCCAGCGCCGCCCGGCGGGAGGCGATCTCCGCCGTCCGCAGCTCCTCGTCGGTGTGCGGTCCGCGCTCGGGCCCGTTGACCAGGGTCAGGGCGCCGAACAGCTCGCCGCGGGCCAGCAGGGGGAAGGTGGCGACGGCGGAGACCTGCAGGGGGCCGAGCAGGTCGCGGGTCGCCGGGTCGGCCACCATCTGCTCGACCTGCTCTGCGGTCACCTCGGGGAGGACCACCGGCCGGCCGCTGCGCAGGGCGGTGGGCACCGGTGCGGTGGGGTTGTTGGCCTGCACCCGCGCGTCCGCGTAGCGGTGCATCGCCGCCACGAGAGCCGGGTCGCGGTGCGCGCGGCCGACGTCCCGCCGGACGCCGCCGGGGTCGACGACGCTGACCACGCACCAGTCGGCCAGCAGCGGGACGACGAGGTGCGCGAACCGGTCGACGGCCTCGTCGACGTCCACGGTCGAGGTCATGGCCAGGTTGATGTCGCCCAGCAGCATGAGGTGCCGGCCGGCCCGCTCGGCGCTGGCGGCGGCCTCGGCGGCGGCCCGGGCGGCCTCCTCCCGGGCGGCCACGGCGGCCGCCCGCTCCTCCTCGACCGCGCGTCGCTCGGTCACGTCGTCGTAGGTGACCACCAGGCCGGCGCCGGTGAGGAAGGCGTCGGCCCGGAACCACGAGCGCAGCGGGGGGAACCAGGCCTCGGTGCTGGCCGACTCCCCCGTCGCCCGGACGTGCCGGTAGAGCGCGTCGAAGGGCCCGCCGACGGCCTGCGGGAACTCCTCCCAGAGGCACCGGCCGAGCAGACCCTCGACGGTGCGCCCGAGAGCGGCCGCCCCCGCGCGGTTGATGTAGGAGAACCGCCAGTCGGCGTCCAGGACGAGCAGGGGACGCTCCATGCCCTCCACGGCCTGCACCAGCAGGTCGGAGGGTGGTACCCCTGCATCCCGGTCCACGGGACCCACTCTGCCCCATGGTCCCGCCCCCGTCGGCCCGCCCGGGAGACTCCGCCCGCTCGGGGGACGCCCTCCGCGGCCGCGCTGCTTGGCAGGGGCACCGCGCACTGTCACCATCCGGGAGCCCGCCGCGACCCCGGTGGGCCGGTGCGGGGGGACCGCCCCGGGCGACGGCGCCCGGCGTGCGCACGGAGGGGGTGGTCCGCGTGGGGACCGTGCTGCCCGACGACTCGCCCCTGCCGACGGCACCCGCCCGGGTCCCCGACCCCTCCGCGGGGCTCCTGGCCACCCTCCCCGCCGCCCTGCTCGCCCTCGACGGGCGGGAGCGGGTCACGTACGCCAACCCGGTGGCGGTGCGGCTGCTCGGCCGCCCGCTGGAGGACGTGCTGGGCCGTCCGGTCGCCGACGTGTTCCCGACCGCGGTGGGGCCGGGCGTCGCCGCCGCCTGCCGCGAGGCCGTGGCCGGGGGGACGCCGGTCGCCGTGGAGCTCCTGCTGCCCGGGCTGGTGGCCGGCTGGTTCGAGCTGCACGCCTGGCCGGCCCCCACGGGCCCGGCGCTGGCCCTGGTCGACGTCAGCCCGCGGCACCGGGCCCAGGTCGCCGCCGAGCACGCCCGCCGGGAGGCGGAGCGGGCGAGCGCGCGGATGACGCTGCTGGCCGCCGTCACCGCCGAGCTGTCGGGGGCGCTGGACGGCGAGTCCGCGCTGGGCAGCCTGGCCCGGCTGGTGGTGCCCGCCCTGGCCGACGCCTGCATCGTCACCGTCATCGACCGGGAGGGACGGGCCCGCGACGTCGGCTCGTGGCACGCCGACCCGCGCCGCCGCCCGCTGCTGGAGCGCTACGCCCAGGTGCGGATGGACACCCTCCCGCCGGCGTCGCCGGTGGCACGGGCCCTGCGCTCGGGGACGTCGGCGCAGGACCCGGTCGATGCCGTCCTGGCGCTGATGCCCGCCGGGCCGGCCCGCGACCTGCTGCGGGAGCTCGGCCCGGAGTCGGCCGTCGTCCTCCCGCTGAGCGGGGAGCACCGGCCGGTCGGCGTCCTGACCCTGTACCTGGACCCGGGCCGCCGCCTGGACGAGGACGACCTGGCCGCCGCCGCCCAGGTCGCCGCCCAGGCCGGGCGGGCGGTGGACCGGGTGCACCGGCAGAGCCAGCAGGCCCAGCTCGCCGAGGCGCTGCAGCGCAGCCTCCTCACCGACCCGCCGACCATCAAGGGGGTCGAGGTGGCGGTCCGGTACGTGCCGGCCGCCGAGGCCGCCCGCGTCGGAGGCGACTGGTACGACGCCTTCCTGCACCCGAACGGGGACCCGGTCGTCGTCATCGGGGACGTCGCCGGCCACGACACCGCGGCCGCCGCGGAGATGGGCCAGCTGCGGGGCCTGCTGCGCGGCATCGCCCACTACAGCGGCGCGGGCCCGGCCGAGGTGCTGCGCGGCCTGGACGCCGCGATCGAGCACATGCACACCGGCACGATGGCCACCGCCGCCATCGCGCGGCTCGAGCGCGGGGGGACCCTGCTGCGCTGGGCGGCCGCGGGCCATCCGCCGCCCCTGGTGGCCGACCCCGACGGGACCGTCCGGGTGCTCGCCGACAGCATGGGCGACCTGCTGCTGGGCGTGGACGCGAGCACCCCGCGGCGGGAGTTCACCGCCCCCCTGCGGCCGGGCGCGACCGTCCTGCTCTACACCGACGGCCTGGTCGAGCGGCGGGACAGCGGCGTCGACGAGGGCGTGGGCCGGCTGCGCACCCACCTCGCCGAGCTGGCCCGGCTGCCCCTGGACCGGCTCTGCGACGAGCTGCTCACCCGGATGCTCCCGGGCACGCCGGACGACGACGTCGCGCTCGTGGCGATCAGCGTCCGACCGCCGGCCTGACCCGCCACCGACGGCACGGCGGCGCGGACTCACCCCGGCGGGGGGAAACGCACCCGCCGGAACGGTTGAGCCGCGGAACTGCTGGGCACCCCTGTTGCGTCGCAGCCACCCGACGGAGGAGAAGGACGTGGGTCGAGTCGCGTGGCCGTTGCGCCCGCTCCCCGACGGGCGGGGCGAGGTCTGGCGGTGGGACCTGCAGCGGGTCGCCGAGCTCCCCGCGGCGCGCGCGGTCCTGCGCTCCCGCCTGGGCGGCGTCGGTTTCCCCCAGGACGAGGACCAGGCCGCCGAGCGGCTCGTCCTGGCCTTCGACGAGCTGGCCTCCAACGCCCTGCGGCACGGGTTGTCGCCGGTCGTGGCGACCGTGATCGCCGGCAGCGGCGGCTGGCTGCTCGACGTCAGCGACCGGGACCCCGACACCATGCCGACCCCGGCGGTCGGCCGGGATCCCGCGCAGGGCGGCCTGGGGCTGTACCTGGTGGCGCGGCTGGCGGTGGCCCACGGCTGGTACGTCGACGAGGAGTGCAAGCACGTCTGGGCCTGCCTGCCCACCACGATCGAGGACCGCCAGCCCGCCTACACCTGAGCGGCGGGTGTGCCACGTGCCACGACGGCCCCGGGCTGCTGCCCGGGGCCGTCGTGTGTGGTGCAGTGCGCCCGGGACGGCGGGAACCGGGGTTCCGGCGCCGTCCCGGGGCAGCCCGGTGTCAGGCCCCCGAGGGGATGACCAGGGAGAGCGCGCCCTTGCCGTAGCCGGGGACGTCGACCGCGAGGTCGATCCGGTTGAAGGCGGCGAGCATGCCGGCGATGTCCGTGGGGAGCTCGTCGCCGGGGGCGTAGAGCTTGTAGAGCTTCGAGTGCGGCGCACCCGGCACGTTGAACAGCGCGGAGAGGACGTTGACGACCTCGTGCAGGGCCTCGGCCAGCATGGTGGTCAGCTCGCCGTCCTCCTCGACGGCGTCCTGGACGCCGCCGGGGGGCAGCAGCGCGAGCGCGCCGCCGGTGTAGGCCGACAGGGCCAGGTCCATGACGCAGAGGGCGTTCACGTCCATCCCGGGGTCCACGTACACGGCGACCGAGACGGGGCTCTTCTCGGTCGGCGTGACCGGGGCGCCGGGCGCGACGGCGACCGCCTTGCCGACCAGCCCGGACAGCATGTCCTTGACGGCCTTGGGCTCGGGCAGGACGACGGTGGCCGGGGCGGTCACGCGATCACCCCGTCCAGGTTGTCGCGGAAGGTCTCCTCGGTGAACGGCTTGGCGATGAGGAACAGCGCGCCGGCGTCGGCGGCCTTCTCGCGCATCTCGGCCGAGCCCTCGGAGGTGACGAACCCGAAGGGGACGCCGGAGCCGGACGACCGCAGCGCCTGCAGGCACTCCAGGCCGGTCATGTTCGGCATGTTCCAGTCCGACAGGACCAGGTCCGGGCTCTCGCTCTGGACCTTGTCGTAGGCGTCGCGGCCGTCCTCGGCCTCGACGATGTCGTGGTCGTCGTAGCCGGCCTGCCGCAGGGTGCGGATGACGATCTGCCGCATGACGCGGCTGTCGTCGGCGACCAGGATCTTCACAGTGGCACTCCGTTCTCGTACGTGGGGTCCGGTTCCGTTCCGTCCAGGGCGGCGCCCTGGACGGAGATGGTCAGCGGGTGGCCGCGCCACTGGACGTCGACGCGGCAGGTGTCGGCCGGCGCGGGCACGCGCGGCGCGACCCCGACCTCGGGCAGGCCGAGGACGGAGGGTCCGGGGAGGACGGCCTTGACGTTGCCGCCCACCACGTTGGCCAGTTCGCCGAGGGCGTCGGCGACGTCCTCGTCGTCGAGCACGGCCGGGGCGTGCTCGTGCAGCAGCGCCCGGGTCAGCTCCTCGGCGGTGGACCGGTCGCAGGTCAGGACGACGGTGCCGGTCCAGGGACCGGTGATGTCGACCCAGGCGCTGAGGGGGTCGGTCCCGAGCCGGCCGGGGAGCGGCACCAGCAGCTCCTCCTCGCCCACGAGGGCGGCCCACGCCTGGTCGGCGATCTCCTGGACCGTCGCCTCGTCGATCAGGGCGGTGATGACGGGCGCGCTCACAGCACGACCTCCTGCGGGAGCAGGCCGAGCAGCGCGAGCTTGTCGCGGATGGCGTCGGCGGTGAACGGCTTCAGGACGTACTCGTGCGCGCCGGCCGCCAGCGCGCGGACGATCTGGGACTGCTCGCCCTCGGAGGTGACCATCATCAGGGTCACCGCCCGCCAGGCGGGGTTGGTGCGGACGGCGGAGACGAACTGCAGCCCGTCCATCACCGGCATGTTCCAGTCGATGGTGCACAGGTCGGGCACCCAGCCCTCGTGGAGGACGTCGAGCGCCTCCTGGCCGTGGCCGGCCGGCCGCGTCTCGTAGCCGAACCCCTCGAGGGTCCCGCTCACGATGCGCCGCATGGCGCGTGAGTCGTCGATCACCAGAGCACGCACGGTCAGGCCCCCTTCAGCGGGCGGTAGGCGGAGCTGCGGCCGACGACGACCCGCTCCCAGGAGTCGTCGACGCCGAGGGTCGTCTCCGCGGCGCCGAGGAAGAGCCACCCGTCGGGCCGCATGAGGGCGCGGACCCGGCGGAGGATGGCCTGCTTGGTGGGCAGGTCGAAGTAGATGAGGACGTTGCGCAGGTAGACCACGTCGAACGGGCCCATCCGCGGCAGCGCGGCGGCGAGGTTGCACTGGCTGGCCGAGACCATCCGGCGCAGCGTGGGCGCGACCTCCCACTCGGTCCCGGCCCGCGTGAAGTGCCGCACCAGCATCGGCGCGGGCAGCCCGCGGTTGACCTCCAGCTGGCTGAACCGGCCGGCGCGGGTCCGCTCGACCATCTCGCGGGAGATGTCGGTCGCGGTGATCGACACCCGGCCCGCGGCGTTGGGCATCGCGTCCTCGAGCAGCATCGCGATCGTGTACGGCTCCTGCCCGCTGGAGCAGGCCGCCGACCAGATGTGCAGCCGGTCGACCGGGCCGCGCGCGGACAGCAGCGCGGGCAGCACCGTCGAGGTGAGGGCGGTGAACGGGTCGCCGTCCCGGAACCACGAGGTCTCGTTGGTGGTGAGGGCCTCGACGATCTTCCGGGTGGACTCGGGGCTGGGCCGCGAGCGCACCGAGTCGACCAGCTGGCCGACGTCGGGGAGGCCCATCTGGCGGGCGATCGGCAGCAGCCGCGCCTCCACGAGGTACTCCTTGCCGGGAGCGAGCACGATGGCGCTCTCCCGGTGCACGAGCTGGCGGACCCAGTCGAAGCTGGTCGCGGTGAGGGTCATCGCCGTCCTCCGACGGTCGCGGGGGCTGCGGTGGCGGTGCGCGCGGTCGACAGCCGGCGGTGCAGCGCCTCGGCGACCCGGTCCAGCGGCAGGATCTCGTCGGCCAGGCCGGCTCCGGCGACCGCGCCGGGCATGCCCCACACGACCGACGAGGCCTGGTCCTGGACGACGACCGCGCCTCCGGCCTCGCGGATGCGCGCGGCGCCGGCCCGGCCGTCGGAGCCCATGCCGGTGAGGACGACGCCGAGCACCGCGCCGTCGAACGCGTCGACGGCGGAGCGGAACAGCGGGTCGACGGCGGGACGGCAGAAGTTCTCCGGCGGGCCCTGGTCGAGCCGGGTGGCCAGGCCGCGGGTGGTCGTGCGGATGGTCAGGTGGTGGTCGCCCGGGGCCAGGTGCACGGTGCCCGGCGCCAGCGGCGCCCCGTCGACGGCCTCGGTGACGCGCAGGGCGCACAGCCGGTCCAGCCGCTGCGCGAACTGGCGGGTGAACACCGGCGGCATGTGCTGCACGAGCAGGACCGGCACCGGGAGGGTCGCCGGCAGCACGGGCAGCAGCTTGGCCAGCGCCTCGGGGCCCCCGGTGGAGGAGCCGATGACGAGCACGGCCGGCTGCTTCACCGCGCCCTGGCGCGGAGCCGCCGGGGCGATCCGGGCGGGGGCGGGCGCGGCGGCGCGGCCCGGCCCGGGGGTCACCGGGCGCCCGGTCAGGGCCTTGATCTTGGGGATGAGCTGCTGGCGCACGCTCTCCATCGACTGCGCGACGCTGCCGACGTTCGCCGGCTTGGTGACGTAGTCGTTGGCGCCCGAGGAGAGGGCGTCCAGGGTCGCCGCCGCGCCGCGCTCGGTGAGCGTGCTGAACATGATGATCGGCACCCGGCTGCGCGCGGTCCGGATGGCCCGCACCGCCTCGATGCCGTTCATCTCCGGCATCTCGATGTCCATCGTGATCAGGTCGGGCTTGAGCTGCTCGAGCTTGGTCACGGCGATGCGGCCGTTGACGGCCGTGCCGACGACCTCGATCGCGGGGTCCTCGGACAGGACGTCGGTCACGATCTTCCGGACGACGACCGAGTCGTCGACCACCATCACCCGGATCGGGTCCATCCGTCCTCCGTCTCCCCGTGGGGGCAGGCCCAGCAGGGCTCTCGCGTGCGTGGTGCGACCGGACCGTCCGGAGGCCGCGCGGAGCGCGGGGGCGCGCCGCTCCGGTGGGGCGCGTCCGACGACGGTGCTGTCCTCCGAGTTGTCGGCCCGCGGGCGCCGTTCCTTGAGCCGATGCCGAGGATTTCGCGACGTTCTTCGAACGGCCGGAAATGTTGATCAATGACCATTCCCCGCACTCGTCGACTCGTCTCGGGGGCAACCCGGGGTGACCCCGCGCCGGCGGTCGAGCGCCGTCTGCACCTGTCTAGCCACGCACCTAGAGAGCGATAGACCCCGCTACCGAGGGTCGGACGACGGATCGGCGGGTAGCCCGCCCACATGGCGCTCCCCCGGGTCCTCGTCCTCGTGCTCGCCGGCGGCGCGGGCGGCCGCCTGCAACTGCTGACCGAGCAGCGCGCGAAACCCGCCGTCCCGTTCGCCGGCGTCTACCGGCTGATCGACTTCCCGCTCAGCAACTGCCAGCACTCGGGGCTGTCCGACGTCTGGGTGTCGGTGCAGTTCCACCCGACGTCGCTGTCGCAGCACCTCGCCAACGGCCGGCCCTGGGACCTCGACCGCACGAACGGCGGGCTGCTGGTGCTGCCCCCGTACCAGGGCACGGACCGGGGCGGCTGGGTGTCGGGCACGGCGAACTCGCTGTGGCGGTACGCGCCGCTGGTCCGCGACCTCTCCCCCGACGCGCTCGTCGTCGTCAGCGCCGACGCCGTCTACAAGCTGGACTACCGGGAGGTCGTCGAGGGCCACCTGGACTCCGACGCGGAGGTCACGATGGTGACCACCGAGGTCGCGGCCGACGACGCCCCGCGGTACGGCATCGTCGAGGTCGGCGAGGGCGACCGGGTCCGCGACTACTCGTACAAGCCCGACGAGCCGCGGACGACGACGGCCACCAACGAGGTGTTCGTCTTCCGCCCCGGGCCGACGCTGGACCGGCTGGAGGCGCTGGCCGCCGACCTCGGCGAGGAGGGGCTGGAGGACGTCGGCTCGCACCTGCTGCCGGCCCAGACCGGTGACGGGCTGGCCCGCGCCCACCGGTTCGAGGGCTACTGGCGCGACGTGGGCACCGTGGACGCGTACTGGGCGGCCCACCAGGACTTCCGCTCCGCCGAGCCGCCGCTGGACCTCGACGACCCGCGCTGGCCGGTGCACACCCGCGGCGGCCGGCACAGCGCCGCGCGGTTGCTGCGCAGCGCCGAGGTGGAGGACAGCCTGGTGTCCGGCGGGACGAGGGTGGCCGGCCGGGTGGTCGGCTCGGTCCTCTCCCCCGGTGTCGTGGTGGAGGAGGGCGCGACCGTCGTCGACTCGGTGCTGCTGCCGGGCGCGCGCGTGCGGGCCGGGGCGACGGTGACCCGCGCCGTGCTCGACGACCGCGTGGACGTCGGGGAGCGCGCGTCGGTCGGGGGCGAGGGGGAGGTCACCCTCGTCGGCCGGGAGGCGTCCGTGGCGGCCGGCAGCGAGATCCCCGCCGGCGCGCGCTTCCCGGACCCCGACGACGAGGCATAGGAAGCTCTACCCCGCGTCGGCGGCCGCCCGACGTGGGGAGAGCTTCCTATGCCTCGGAGGGGGCGAGCAGCACCTCGAGGGCGTCGGTGCCCAGCAGGTCGGCCATGACGATGCCCTGCACACAGCCGGCGACGGCGTTCCAGGCACCGGCGGCCGCCTGCGCCGCATCGAACCCGCCGTCGCGGAACGCCTGGACGGCGAGCAGCTGCGCGGTCGCCAGGGTGCGGGTGCGGCCGGAGACGTGCGCGGCCCAGGCGGCCTCGTGCATGGCGGTGGCCCACGGCCGGCGCTCGGCCCGGGCGGTGTCGACGGCGGCCAGCCAGCGCGCCCGCCCGGCGGCGTCCAGGCCGCGCAGGGCGTCGAGCAGGCCGGTGAGCTCACCGGTGGCCGGCCCGAGGTCGAGCGACGGCGCGGGCACCAGACCGGCCGCCACCGCGAGGGCGAACGGCCCGGTGAGCTGCCGGCGCACCAGCGGCGGCAGGACGCCGGCGGCCCAGGAGCCCACGGCGGCGTCGGCCAGCACGTCGGCCGCGGCGGCGAGCGCGTCGCCGTCCAGCAGGCCGGTGGCGGGGTGCTCGGGGCCGAGGACGTCGTCGCGGACGATGCGCTCGAGGGCCGCGGCGTCGCCGATGGTGCTGCGCTGCAGCTGGTCGACGAGGACGCTGGTGCGGTCGGCGGCAACCGGCAGGTCGACGACGAAGTTCCGCACGTGCGGGGTGCTGACGGCCATCTCGCGGGCCCGGCGCGCCCGGACGGCGACCGCGGCGCGCTCCTCCCGGTCGCGGCCGGCGGCCGGGTGCGCCCCGGCGACGTGGGCGAGCGTGGTGGCGTCGGCCGTGAGTCCGGCCAGCAGGGCGTCGGCGACGTCTCGGCCGGCCGGCAGGCGGACCAGGTCGAAGCCGAGGGTGGCGGCACTGACCAGCGAGTAGGGCACGGCAGTGCCTCCCTTCCACGTCCCCCGAGGTGAGGTCTGCCCATGCTGGCCGTGATCAGCGGGCTGCGCCACGTGACCGTCACCCGTTCGCCCGACCCCGATGGGGGGAGGATCGCGCGTCGTGCGGCAGACCGTCAGCAGACGACTGCGGGCAGTGATGCCCAGACGCGGACGGCCCCCGGCCCGGCGGCCTCAGTTGAGGACCGCCGGACCGGGGGCCGGAGGTGGGCGTCGGCCGCCGGGGGAGTCCGGCCGCGCCAGGTGGGAGTCCGTCGGTTTCCGCGGAAACCGTCGGGACGAGTCCGTCGGTTTTCGTGGAAACCGACGGGCTGCGGCCGCCTGCAGGGTCCGCCACGAGCGGGCGAGTGGCGGGGGCAGGGGGGTCCTCCTCCTAGGCGCCGACGGCCTTCTGCACGTCGAGCGCCAGCAGCAGCTGACCGTGGAGCTTGAACGCGCCCCGGATCAGCTCCCGGGCGGAGCCGTCCAGGGTGTCCGGCGGCGCCTCGAAGTCGGCCGGGTCGACGTCGACCACGTCGGCGATGGCGTCGACCAGCAGGCTGACCGCCTCGCCGTGCAGCCGGACGACGATCACGACGGCGTCGGTGCCCTCGGGCCGCGGCGGACGGCCCAGCCGCTCCCGCAGCTCGATCGCGGTGACGACCTGGCCGCGCAGGTTGATCAGGCCGGCGACCGCAGCGGGCGCCAGCGGCACCCGGGTGAGCCCCTGGCTGCGCAGCACCTCCTGCACGTGCGCCACCTCGACGCCGTAGAGGTCGCCGTCCAGCCAGAAGGTGGCCAGCTGGCCGCCGACGGCGGGGGCCTCGGTGTCCGTGGTCATCTCAGACCTCCAGCAGGGGAGCGGCGACGCGCGCAGGCGTCGCGGGGGCGGAGTAGAAGGCCGGGTCGGCGGCGAGGATCGCGGCCCGGACGTCGAGCAGCTCGGTCACCTTCTCGCCGAGCACAGCCGAGCCGAGCAGGCCCAGGTCGTCGATGTCGCTGCGGACGGCGGCCTCGCCGTCGACGATGTCCAGGATCTCCTCGACCACGATGGCCACGCTGCGGCCGTGGTCGGAGTAGACGATGACCTCCAGCACCTCGCGGTCGGACTCGCCGTAGGCGCCCAGGTGCCGGTCGAGGCGGACCATCGGCAGGATCGCGCCGCGGTACTGGACCACCTCGCGGTTGCCGACCCGCTCCACGGACTCGGCGCGCACCTGCTCCAGGCGGGTCACCGTGTCCAGCGGGATGGCGACCCGGCGTCCGCCGCCGATCGCGGCCAGCAGCATGCGCTGCCGGTCGGACTCGGTGGCGACGGCCTGCAGGGCGGCCTCGCGGGACTCCTGCCGCTCGGTGGTCTCGGTGCGCAGGGCGCGGCGGGCCAGCGCCTGCACGTCGAGGATGAGCGCGACGGCGCCGTCGCCGAGGACGGTCGCGCCGGAGTACAGGCCGATCGCCTTGAGCTGGCCGCCGACGGCCTTGACCACGATCTCCTCGGTGTTGATCACGCGGTCGACGACCAGGCCGAAGCGCCGGCCCTCCGAGCGCAGCACCGCGATGACCACGTGGCCGTCGTGCCGGTCGGAGGTCAGCCCGAGGACGTCGGTCAGCCGGACCAGCGGGAGCAGCTCGCCGCGCAGCCGGTACACCGGGGCGCCGCCGACCTCCTCGACCGCGGTGGCGGCCTTCTCGGCGTCGAGCGCGACCAGCTCCTGCAGGCTGATCTGCGGGATCGCATAGCGGTCGCCGGCGCACTCGACGGTCAGCGCCGGGACGATGGCCAGGGTCAGCGGGATGCGCAGCCGGCAGACGGTGCCCTTGCCGGGCACCGACTCGACCTCGATCGTGCCGCCGATCGACTCGATGTTGGTCTTGACGACGTCCATGCCGACGCCGCGGCCGGAGACGTTGGTGACCGCCGCGGCCGTGGAGAAGCCGGGCAGGAAGATCATCTGCAGGACGTCCTGCGGGCTCATGCGGTTGAGCACGTCCAGCGAGATCAGCCCGCGCTCGACGGCCTTGGCGCCGACCCGGGCCGGGTCGATGCCGGCGCCGTCGTCGGCCACCTCGACCACGACCTGGCCGCTCTCGTGCTTGGCGCGCAGGGTCAGCACGCCCTCGCCCGGCTTGCCCGTGCTCCTGCGGACGTCGGGGGCCTCGATGCCGTGGTCGACGGAGTTGCGGACCAGGTGGGTCAGCGGGTCCTTGACCGCCTCGAGCAGCGTCTTGTCGAGCTCGGTGTCCTTGCCCTCCATGTCCAGGCGGACCGTCTTGCCGCACTGGATGCCGAGGTCGCGGACGACGCGCGGCAGCTTGGACCAGATGTGGTCGATCGGCTGCATGCGCGTCTTCATGACGCCCTCCTGCAGCTCGCTGGCGATGAGGTTCAGCCGCTGCGAGGCGCGCACCAGGTCGGTGTCGTTGGAGCGGCCCACGTACTGGACGATCTGGTTGCGGGTCAGGACGAGCTCCCCGACGAGCAGCATCAGCTCGTCGAGCAGGTCGACGTCCACCCGGATGGTGCTGTCGGCGACGGCCCGGCGGGCCTGGCCGCCGTTGCTGTCGGCCGCCGGCGCGGCCTCGGCCTCGGGGACCTCGACGGTCTCGACGGCCGGCTGCGGCCGGGGGGCGGGCACGGGGGTCTCGGCCACGGGCGCGGGCACCTCCGCGGCGGGAGCGGGGACGGCGGCAGCGGGGACGGCGGCAGCGGCCGGCTGCTCGGCGACCGGCGCCTCGACGACGGCGGCCTCGGCGACGGGAGCGGCCACCGCGGCGGGCGCCTCGTCGTCCATCGCGGCGCTGATCGCGGCGACCACGGCCTCGACGTCGACCGAACCCTCGCCGCCGCTGGCCTCGATCGAGGCCAGCAGCGAGCGGACGGTGTCGACCATCTGCAGCAGCACGCTGGTCCGGTGCGGGGTCAGCGCCAGGGCACCGTCCCGCAGGCGGGAGAGCATGTTCTCGCCGACGTGGGTGACCTGCTCCAAGCGGTGGAACGCCAGGAAGCCGCTGGTCCCCTTGATCGTGTGGATCGTGCGGAAGATGCTCGACAGCCGCTCCCGGGAGTCGGGCTCCTGCTCCAGGGCGACCAGGTCGGTGTCCAGCTGGTCGAGGTTCTCGTGGCTCTCGACCAGGAACTCCTCGACGATGTCGTCCAGACCGTCCACGTTGCTCTTCTCTCTCGTCCGTCGGCGCAGCGCGCGCCTCGGAGGGGTTCATCGGCCGGGGGGCCTGGGTCCTCAAGCCCAACGGGCTCCTGTCCGGGGGCCGGCGCGGCGGCGGGAGTCGCCGCGCCGGCCCGTGGCCCTCCTGCGGGGTCCCGCCGCGAGCTCGCGAGGGGTGGAGGCAGGAGTGCCCTTCAGTAGGTGAAGCGGGCCACGCTGGTGCGCAGGTCGGCGGCCATCCGGGACAGCTCGTCCACCGCGGTGCGCGTCTGGGTCAGCGCCTGAGTGGTCGCGCCGGCGGCACTGGAGACCCCGGTGATGTTCTCCGCGATCTGCCCCGACCCCTGCGCGGCCTCCTGCACCGACCGCGACATCTCATTCGTGGTGGCGGTCTGCTCCTCCACCGCCGAGGCGATCGTGGTCTGCCGGTCGGAGATCTGGGCCACGATCTGGGAGATCTCCCCGATCGCGGTCACCGCCGCCCCGGTGTCACCCTGGATGGCCTGCACCCGCCGGGCGATGTCCTCGGTCGCCTTCGCCGTCTCCTGCGCCAGCTCCTTGACCTCGTTGGCCACCACCGCGAACCCCTTGCCCGCCTCCCCGGCCCGCGCCGCCTCGATGGTGGCGTTCAGCGCCAGCAGGTTCGTCTGCTCCGCGATGCTCGTGATCACCTTGACCACGTTGCCGATCTCGGCCGAGGACTCCCCCAGCTTGGCCACCGTCGCCGTCGTCGTCTCCGCCGCCGTCACCGCCCGCGCCGCCACATCCGAGGCCTCCGCGGCGTTGGTCGCGATCTCCCGGATGCTGGCGCCCATCTGCTCCGCGCCGGCCGCGACCGTCTGCACGTTGCGCGACACCTCCTCCGCGGCACCGGACACCACCCCGGACTGCGCGCTGGTCTCCTCCGCCGACGCCGAGATCTGCGCCGAGGACGCCGACAACTCCTCCGAGGACGCCGCGACGGCGTCCGCCGAGGCCACGACGGTCGCCATCACACCGCGCAGGCTCTCCTGGGCCCCGGCCAGCGACTGCGCCATCCGGCCCAGCTCGTCCTGGCTGCGGACCTCGGGAGCGACGGTCAGGTCACCCTCGGCCAGCGCCTCGATCGAGGCCTGCACGGAGCGCACGGTGCGCACGAGCTGGCGCACGATCCACGACGCGAGCGCAACGGCGGCGAGGATGCCGATGGCGAGAGCCGTCCACAGCGTCCAGGTCGCGGCGGTCGCGAGGTCCCGGCCGGCCGCCGCGTCGGCACCGGCGTCCGCCTCTTGCCGGTCGAGCTCGGCACCGAAGGCGTCGGACAGCGCTCGCGCGGTGTCCGCGAGCGGCCCCGAGGCCACCCGGGTGGCGGCGGCGCGGTCTCCTGCGTCGGCAGCGGGGACCAACTGCTGGTCGACCACGGCGTAGTAGGCGTCCATCGCCTCCTGCACCGGGGCGAAGTCAGCCGGGTTGCCCAGCGAGGCGACGTAGGCCTCCACCTCCGTGGCCAGCTGATCCCTGCGCTCGGCGAGGTCCGGACGCAGCGAGGTTCGGGTGGTGTCGTCCGACAGGCCGTAGAGGATGTAGCGCGCCCGGTCGCCTTGGAACGTCCGCTGCGCCTCGCTGAGCTTGACGATGGGCACGATCGAGTCCGCGTACAGGACCTCGCCGGAGTCGGCCAGGGTGCCGATCCGCTGGACGGCGAGGCCGGTGAGCGCGACGGCCACGACGGCCAGCAGGAGGAGCGCAGAACCGAGTTTGACCGCGATCGGTCGACTGGCGAACCAACCGGTCCGGTCGGCTGCGGTTGAACGGGCGGTGGACATGTGCGAACTCCGGGGAATGGTGGGGAGGTGGTCGGCTGAATGGTGGGCGCCGACCGCGCCGTCCGCGCCCGCCGCCACGTTAGTGCCATTCCAGCAATGCACTCAGCGCACCGAACAGCGTGTCGGCGACGCCCGTCGGAATTGTCGGCCGCCGTCCGCCGGGAGCCGCCTTGTCGACTTCGCGAGACGTGTCGAGAGAACGCCGCGAGGGGTGCGCGGCCCCGTGGCCGCGCACCCCTCGCGGGTGTCTCGCGCTGTCGCTCAGAAGGTGAAGCGGCCCACGCTGGTGCGCAGGTCGGCGGCCATCCGGGACAGCTCGTCCACCGCGGTGCGCGTCTGGGTCAGCGCCTGGGTGGTGGAGTCCGCGGCGCTGGAGACCCCGGTGATGTTGACCGCGATCTCGCCGGTGCCGCCGGCCGCCTCCGCGACGGAGCGCGACATCTCGCTCGTGGTCGCGGTCTGCTCCTCCACCGCGCTGGCGATGGTGGTCTGCCGGTCGGAGATCTGGGCGACGATCGTGCTGATCTCGTCGATCGCCGCGACGGCCGCGGTCGTGTCGCCCTGGATGGCCTGCACCCGGCGGGCGATGTCCTCGGTCGCCTTCGCCGTCTCCTGCGCCAGCTCCTTGACCTCGTTGGCGACCACCGCGAAGCCCTTGCCGGCCTCGCCGGCGCGGGCGGCCTCGATGGTGGCGTTGAGCGCCAGCAGGTTGGTCTGCTCGGCGATGCTCGTGATCACCTTGACGACGTTGCCGATCTCGGCCGAGGAGTCGCCCAGCTTGGCGACGGTGACCGTCGTGTTGGCCGCGGCGTCCACCGCGCGGGCGGCGACCTGGCTGGCCTCCGCGGCGTTGCTGGCGATCTCCCGGATGCTCGCGCCCATCTGCTCGGCACCGGCCGCGACCGTCTGCACGTTCCGGCTGACCTCCTCGGCCGCCGACGCCACGACCCCCGACTGCGCCGAGGTCTCGCCCGCCGAGGCGGCGATCTGCGCCGAGGACGCCGAGAGCTCCTCCGACGACGCCGCCACCGCGTCCGCGGAGGAGACCACCGCGGTCAGCACGCCGCGCAGGCCGGCCTGGGCGTCGTCGAGGGCGGCGGCCATGCGGCCGAGCTCGTCGGCCGACTCCACGCCGGTGGCGACGGTCAGGTCGCCGCGGGCCATCGCCTCGGCGGTGCGCTGCACCGAGCGGACCGTCCCGACCAGGCGGCGCACCACGACCACGGTCGCGACGGCGGCCAGCAGCACGCTGAGCAGCGCGGTGACCAGGAGCGTGGTGATCGCGGCGGCGGCGTCCCGCTCGGCGTCGGCGTTGCGGGCGGCGGCCTCGGCCGACTGCGCCACGCCCTCCTCCTCGAGCCCGTCGGCGATGGCGGTCAGCAGGGGGCTGGAGACGTCGCGGTACAGCTGCGCGTAGCCGGCCAGGTCGCCGCGGTCGGCGGCCGGGAACAGCTGGGTGGTGTTGCTCTGGAGGAACTCCTCGCGCGACGCCTGGTACTCGTCCATGGCGGCGCGGTCGACCACGAAGGGCTCGTAGTCGGCGAGGGCGGCGTCGACGTCGGCCTGCTTCTCGTCCATCTCCCCCAGCAGCTCGATCCGCCGGGCCGGGCTGGAGACGGCGTACTCCAGCACCCGGGCGCGGTGCGCGGCGGTCGCCCGCTGGACGGCGGACAGCGCGTTCAGCGGCTCGAGGTTCTCGGCGTAGATGCGCTCCTGGTGGTCGCGCATGCCGCCGATGCGGGACACCGCGAGGACGTTGGTCGCCAGGACGACCACCGCCAGGAGTGCCACGACGGCGCCGATCTTGACGCCGACGGGACGGTCGGCGAACCAGCCGCCGCGGCGACGGGTGGGTGAACTGGATGACATGCCGAACTCCTGCTGTGCGCACGGGAAGGGGGTGTAGCGCCGACCACCGTCCTCGGTACGCGGTCGCTGGAACGAACATAGAGCCGTTCCGGCACCGAATTGCGAAGTGAAACGTGTCGCGAGGAGAAAGCGCGGTGACCCCGGGGAATGGCGTCGAGGAATCGACACGGACGCCCCCGGGAACTCGTCGCGCTCCATTGTCGACACGTCGACCGGGCGGATCGACGACCATTTCCCGGGAATGCGGGCGGGCCGGCGACACCGGCGTCCGGGAACGCCGACGGGCTCCGAGGGCGCGTTCTGCGCCCTGCGGAGCCCGTCCAGCGGTGGCCCTCTCTCAGCAGGTGAACGCCGCCACGCCGGTGCGCAGGTCGGCCGCCATCCGGGACAGCTCGTCCACGGCAGTGCGGGTCTGGGTCAGTGCCTGGGTCGTGGACTCCGCCGCGGCCGACACACCGGTGATGTTCGCGGCGATCTGGCCCGAGCCGGTGGCGGCCTCGTGCACCGAGCGGCTGATCTCGCTGCTGGTCGCGGTCTGCTCCTCCACCGCCGAGGCGATGGTGGTCTGCCGGTCGCTGATCTGGGCGACGATCGTGCTGATCTCGTCGATCGCGGTCACCGCGGCGGTGGTGTCGCCCTGGATGGCCTGCACCCGGCGGGCGATGTCCTCGGTGGCCCTCGCCGTCTCCTGGGCCAGCTCCTTGACCTCGTTGGCGACCACCGCGAAGCCCTTGCCGGCCTCGCCGGCGCGGGCGGCCTCGATGGTGGCGTTCAGCGCCAGCAGGTTGGTCTGCTCGGCGATGCTCGTGATCACCTTGACGACGTTGCCGATCTCGGCCGAGGACTCCCCCAGCCTCGCCACGGTGGCCGTGGTGGACGCGGCCGCCGCCACGGCCTGCGCGGCCACGCTCGAGGCCTCCGCGGCGTTGGTCGCGATCTCCCGGATGCTCGCGCCCATCTGCTCGGCGCCGGCGGCCACCGTCTCCACCCCGCGGGAGACCTCCTCGGCGGCACCCGAGACGACCGTCGACTGGGTGCTGGTCTCCTCCGCGGCAGCGGCGATCTGCGCCGAGGACGCCGAGAGCTCCTCCGACGCCGCCGCCACCGCGTCCGCCGACGTGGCCACCGTCGCGAGGACGCCGCGCACCGCGGCCACCGCCGTGTCCAGCGACTCCCCCATGCGGCCGAGCTCGTCCCGGGTGCCCAGGTCGGCGCTGCGGGTCAGGTCCCCGAGAGCCAGCGCCCGCGTCACCACCTCCACCCGGCGCACGCTGCGGGCGATGCCGCGGGCGACGGCGAGGCCGATGCCCCCGGCGAGGACGATCCCGGCCACGGACAACACGATCGACCAGGTGCGCTCGGACTCGTAGTCCGCGCGGACGGCCGCGTCGAGGGCCCGTGCCTTGGTGTCCTCCAGGTCGCGGAGCCCGCCGACCTGCTCGGTGAGCGCGGCGACCAGCGGCCGCCCCTGCGCGTCGTCGGCGGCCACCCAGCCCCGGACGTCGCCGGCGAGGGCGAGCGGCGCCAGCGTGTCCCGGACGACGGTCTCGTAGTCGTCCATCCCCCGGACGACCTCGTCCACGACCGCCTGCTCCTCGGGCTCCAGGCCGCTGGCCGAGTAGTCGGCAACCACGTGCTCGAACTCCTCGTGCAGGACGTCGAGCTCGTCGACGCTGCGCCGGGCGGCCTGGGGGTCCACCGCCAGGACCATGTCCCGGGCGTTGACCCTGATCCGGTTCAGCACCGACTCCATGTCGGCCGCGGCCTCGACGCCGGTGAGGTTGTGGGCGTACATCGCGTGGGTGTCCTCGACCGCCAGCGCCAGGCCGTTGATCCCCATGGCCGCGACCGCAGCGGTGACCACGGCGGAGGTCCCGACGGTGGCCAGCACCTTGGTGGTGACACTGCGGTCGCCCCACCACCGCGGGCGGCGGTGCGACACAGCTGGGGTGCGGACGGCGGTCATCGGCTCTCCTCGAGCGGTCGGGGTGGCGGGTCAGGTGGTGCGGTGGCTCCCGCGCCTGGTCCCGCCACGGTCGAGGCGAGGCGGTGCGGCGCCGGAGCCCGCTGGGCCGGCGCGGCGGGGGAAGTCGCCACGCCGGCCTGCGGTCCTCCGGTGGGTGGATCAGTAGGTGAAGCGGGCGACGCTGGTGCGCAGGTCGGCGGCCATCCGGGACAGCTCGTCCACCGCGGTGCGGGTCTGGGTCAGCGCCTGAGTGGTCGCGCCGGCGGCACTGGAGACCCCGGTGATGTTCTCCGCGATCTGCCCCGACCCCTGCGCGGCCTCCTGCACCGACCGCGACATCTCATTCGTGGTGGCGGTCTGCTCCTCCACCGCCGAGGCGATCGTGGTCTGCCGGTCGGAGATCTGGGCCACGATCTGGGAGATCTCCCCGATCGCGGTCACCGCCGCCCCGGTGTCACCCTGGATGGCCTGCACCCGCCGGGCGATGTCCTCGGTCGCCTTCGCCGTCTCCTGCGCCAGCTCCTTGACCTCGTTGGCCACCACCGCGAACCCCTTGCCCGCCTCCCCGGCCCGCGCCGCCTCGATGGTGGCGTTCAGCGCCAGCAGGTTCGTCTGCTCCGCGATGCTCGTGATCACCTTGACCACGTTGCCGATCTCGGCCGAGGACTCCCCCAGCTTGGCCACCGTCGCCGTCGTCGTCTCCGCCGCCGTCACCGCCCGCGCCGCCACATCCGAGGCCTCCGCGGCGTTGGTCGCGATCTCCCGGATGCTGGCGCCCATCTGCTCCGCGCCGGCCGCGACCGTCTGCACGTTGCGCGACACCTCCTCCGCGGCACCGGACACCACCCCGGACTGCGCGCTGGTCTCCTCCGCCGACGCCGAGATCTGCGCCGAGGACGCCGACAACTCCTCCGAGGACGCCGCGACGGCGTCCGCCGAGGCAGCCACCGACGCGAGCACGGAGCGCATCTCACCGATCGCGCCGTCCAGCGCGGTGCCGGTGCGGCCCACCTCGTCGCGGGTGCGCAGCCCGGTGGCGACGGTCAGGTCACCCTCGGCCAGCGCCTCGGCCGACCGCTGCATCTGGCCCAGCGCCCGGGAGAAGCTGCGAGCGAGCAGGAAGCCGCAGGTGAGCGCGGCGGCCAGGCCGACGACCAGGACGACGACCAGCGTGGTCCGGGTGCTCTCGTAGGAGGCACGCGCGGCCGCAGCGTCGGCGGCGGCCGCCTCCGTGGCGGCGGCGGTGAGCCCCTCGATGTCGGCCACCATCTCCTCGGTGAGGGGGGTGATCTGCTCCTTGCGCAGAGCGTCACGCTGCGGCAGCTGGCCGGCGGCGAGCATGGCGTCCATCTGCAGGCCGAACTGGAAGTACTGGTCCATGTCGGCGAGGACCTCGTCGACCGCGGCCTGGTCGGCGGCGGACGTGCCGGGCACGTCCACGAACTGCTCCCCGGCCGCGACGAAGGCCTGCCGGGCGACCTCGCGCGCGTCGCTGTAGGTCTTCACCAGCTCCGGCGTCGTGGCGTAGGTGCGGCTGGTGCTGGTGAACCGGATGTTCATCAGCTGGAAGCGCATCTCCTCGGCCAGCTGCACCGCGGCGACGTTCTGGGTGTGCATCTGGGAGGTGCGCTCGGCGGCACCGCTGAGGGAGGCGAGCCCCTGGACGCCCACGACGAGGGCGGCCACGGCGGCGACGGCGACGACGGCGAGCACCTTGGTCCGCACCCCCAGGTCGCCCCACCAGGAGCGGCGGGTCGGTACGGGCGGGGACGCCGTGCGGAACGGGGCGGAGCGGGCGGTCATGAACGGTCCTCAAGACGTGGCGGGGCCGGACGGGATGCCCGGGAAATGGTTCCCGGGCGGTGTCCGTGGGATTGCGTGGAGCAATGGTGTGCATTCCGGACGGCGCGGGCACACATTGGCGTGGCGTGTCGCGTCGGGCGCTCGAGAAAGGTCGGTCGACGCCATTCCGCAGTTCCCATGTCGACCTGTCCACCGCCGTCCGGTGCCGGCGTCAGTACGTGAACCGCCCGACGCAGGTGCGCAGGTCGGCGGCCATCCGGGACAGCTCGTCGACCGCAGTGCGGGTCTGGGTCAGCGCCTGGGTCGTCGCCCCGGCGGCCGCGGAGACGCCCGTGATGTTCTCCGCGATCTGGCCCGAGCCGCCCGCCGCCTCGTGCACCGAGCGGGACATCTCGCTGGTCGTGGCGGTCTGCTCCTCCACCGCCGACGCGATCGTGGTCTGCCGGTCGGAGATCTGGCCGACGATCGTGCTGATCTCGTCGATCGCCGCGACGGCCGCGGTCGTGTCGCCCTGGATGGCTTGCACCCGGCGGACGATGTCCTCGGTCGCCTTCGCCGTCTCCTGGGCCAGCTCCTTCACCTCGTTGGCCACCACCGCGAAGCCCTTGCCCGCCTCCCCGGCCCGCGCCGCCTCGATAGTCGCGTTGAGCGCCAGCAGGTTCGTCTGCTCCGCGATGCTCGTGATCACCTTCACCACGTTGCCGATCTCCGCCGAGGACTCCCCCAGCCTCGCCACGGTCGACGTCGTCGTCCCCGCCGCGGCCACCGCCCGAGCGGCGACGTCCGACGCCTCCGCCGCGCTCGAGGCGATCTCCCGGATGCTCGCGCCCATCTGCTCCGCGCCGGCGGCCACCGTCTCCACCCCGCGGGAAACCTCCTCCGTCGCGCCGGCCACCACCGCCGACTGCGCACTGGTCTCCTCCGCCGCGGCGGCGATCTGGGCCGAGGAGGCGCTCAACTCCTCCGAGGCCGCCGCCACCGCGGCCGCCGACGCCGTGACCTCGGTGAGCACCGCCCGCACGCCGTCCTGGGCGGCGGCGAGGGCGGTCGCCATCCGGCCGACCTCGTCCCGGGACCGCACCCCGCTGGACACGGTCAGATCGCCGGTCGCCAGTGCCTCCAGCGCCGCCTGCACCCGCCGGACCGGCCGAGTGACCGACCGCGTCGTGAACCGGCTGAGGGCCAGCACGAGCGCCAGGCCCAGGCCGGCGACCACCATCGTCGTCAGCTGCGTGCGCTCGATCGCCGCCCCGAGCCGGGCCTCGGCGTCCTCGGTCGCCGCCTCCATGGCGTCCTTGGCCGCCTCCACCGCCCCGTCGGTGAGGTCGTTGGCCGCCTGGATGTCCGCCCAGCCCGCCCGGGCGCCGGCCTGGTCGGCGACCGCGCCGGCCACGAAGGCCTGGATGGCGGCCGTGTAGTCGCCGAAGTCGGCCTCGAGGGCGCTGACCGCGGTCGCCGGTCGTCCCGTCAGCCCGAGGCCGTCGAGCTCGTCGATCAGCTGCTCGGGGGTGGCGATGTCGTCGGCGAGCTCGGCCAGCTGCTCCGCCGGCACCTCGCGGACGGCGGCCTTGAAGCCGTCCACCTTGAGCTCGCTGGCGCGGGTGTCCAGCTGCAGGACGAGGCTCTGCGCGTCGGCCAGCACGGCGAGCTCCTCGTTGAGCCCCCGGACCGTGGCGTTGCCGGAGACGACGCTGCCGAGCAGCCCGGCCAGGGCCAGCACGACGACCCCGACGAGGAGGCCGAACTTGACCGCGAGGGGGCGGTCGGCGAACCAGGACGCGGAGGGGGGTAGGGGAGCGGGGGAGGTGTGCACGGCGACGTCCTGAGCATTTCCGGGGGTGGGACGACGCCATGGTTGGACCTACTCCAACAACAGCGACGTCGCCACGGCGGACGGTGACCTGATCGTGCCCGAGAATGCGGTGACCGAATGGCCGAGGGACCGTTTGTCGACATCCCCCGGTGCGGCCCGGAGAGGGCGCGCGACCATTCCGGTGGAATGGCGCAGCGCGGCTCAGGCGAGCCGGTCGGCGAGTTCCTCGAGGAAGGGGACGACGGCGGCGGGGTCGGCCAGGCGGAACCGGGCCGCCGTCGGCCCCGCGCCCACCTTCACGGTGACGTCGCCGGCGGGCAGGGCGCGGAACGCGTCCTCGTCGGTGAGGTCGTCGCCGAGGTACACCGCCGCGGCGGCGCCGAGCTCCTCGCGCAGCCGCAGCAGGGCACTGCCCTTGTCCGCGTCGGTCACGGCGAGCTCGAGCACCTCCTTGCCCGGCTTCAGCGTCAGTGACGGATCCGCCGCCCGGTGCGCCTCCTCCAGGAGTGCCGCGGCCGCCGCCCGGTCGGTGACCTGCCGGACGTGCACCGCCACGCTGGCCGGCTTGACCTCGAGCAGCGCGCCGGGGACGGCGGCCACCAGCGGCGCGAGGCGCTCGGCGAGCGCGTCGCGGCGGTCGGCCAGCTCACCGGTCAGCGGCCCGTCGAACTCCGCGCCGTGACTGCCGACCCAGCGGTAGGGGCCGGAGAGACCGCTCACCGCCTGCAGGTCGGCCACGCCGCGCCCGCTCACCAGGGCGACGACGACCCCGTCGCACGCCGCCACCCGGTCCAGCGCCGCGACGGCGCCGGGGGAGGGGACCGCCGCCGACGGGTCCCCGACCAGCGGGGCCAGGACGCCGTCGTAGTCGCTGGCCACCAGCAGCGGCCGCCGGCCGGCCAGCCCGGCCAGCACCGCGCCGAGGTCGGCGGGCAGGGCGCTCATGCCTGGGCGCGCAGGGCGTCGAAGAAGGACGTCGCCCAGTGCTCGAGGTCGTTCTTGAACAGGTGCCGGCGCATGGCCCGCATCCGCTTGGCGCCCTCGCCCGGCTCCTGCCGCAGTGCCCGCACCAGCTGGTTCTTGACGCCCGCGATGTCGTGCGGGTTGACCAGGTAGGCCTGGCGCAGCTCGGCGGCCGCACCGGCGAACTCCGACAGCACCAGCGCGCCGCCGAGGTCGCCGCGGGCGGCTACGTACTCCTTGGCCACCAGGTTCATCCCGTCGCGGTACGGCGTCACGAGCATGACGTCGGCGGCCCGGTAGAGGGCGGCCAGCTCCTCCCGCGGCACCGACTGGTTGATGTAGTGCACGGCCGGCCCGCCGAGGGTGCCGTAGATGCCGTTGATGTGCCCGACCTGCTGCTCGATGGTCTCGCGCATGTGCACGTAGTGCTCGACCCGTTCCCGGCTGGGGGTGGCGACCTGGACCAGGACCGTCCCCGGCGCCTCCAGGACGGCGTCCTCGAGCAGCTCCTCGAACGCCGAGAGCCGGACGGCGATGCCCTTGGTGTAGTCCAGCCGGTCCACGCCGAGGATCATCTTCTCCGGGTTGCCGAGCTCGTCGCGGATCTCCTTGGCCCGCTGGACCACCTCCGGCGAGCTCGCCAGCTCGTCGAAGGCGGCGACGTCGATGGAGATCGGGAAGGCGCGGGCGGTGACCGTGCGGCCGTCGTACTCGATCGTCGTGCCGCGTGCCGGGAGCTCGTGCAGCCGGCGGGCCAGCTGGACGAAGTTCGCCGCCGCGCTCGGCCGCTGGAAGCCGACCAGGTCGGCGCCGAGCAGGCCCTCCACGATCGCCGAGCGCCAGGGCAGCTGGGTGAACAGCTCGTAGGGCGGGAACGGGATGTGCAGGAAGAACCCGATGGTGAGGTCGGGGCGGCGCTGCCGGAGCATGGCCGGCACCAGCTGCAGCTGGTAGTCGTGCACCCAGACGATCGCACCCTCGGCGGCGACCTCCGCGGTGCGCTCGGTGAAGCGCTTGTTGACCTGGACGTAGGTGTCCCACCAGGTCCGGTGGTACTCGGGCTTCTCGACGACGTCGTGGTAGAGCGGCCACAGCGAGGCGTTGGACATGCCCTCGTAGTAGCGGTCCACCTCCTCCTCGGAGAGCTCCACCGGGATCAGCTGCATCCCGCCGGACTCGAACGGCTCCGGCGCCTCGCCGGCCGAGCCGGACCAGCCCACCCACGCGCCGCCGCGCCCCGCGACGAACGGCTCCAGGGCGGTCACCAGGCCGCCAGGGCTGCGCTGCCAGCGGGTGCTGCCGTCGGGGTCGGTCACCTGGTCGACCGGTAGCCGGTTGGCCACCACGACGACGGGGCTGTCCGCTCGCACGTGTCCTGCCGATGTCCCAGCCATACCGGTCCCGACCCTACTGAGGTCGACGCCGGAACGCGCCGTGGACCCTCACCCGGCTGCGAGGAGGAACGCCAGCGCGGCCGCGCCCAGCCCGAGCACCACGGTGGCCAGCGTGTAGGCCAGCGCCCGGAGCAGTGTGCGCCCGGCCAGGCGGACGACGTCGCTGCCGAAGGTCGAGAACGTGGTGAGCGTTCCGCAGAAGCCGGTGCCCACCAGGGTCACCACCTCCGCCGGGGCGCCGCCCCACCCCAGCAGCGCGCCCAGGACGGCGCTGCCGGCCACGTTCACCGCCAGGGTCCCCGAGGCCGGGTCCCGCCCGCCGCGGCCGGCCAGCCGGGTCGCCAGCAGCCGCAGGGGCGCCCCGGCCAGGGCGCCGGCCGCGACCAGCAGCGGGGTCACCGGGGCGCTCCGCGGCGGACCGCCGCCGCGCCCGCCGCGACCGCGAGCACCCCGCCGAGCACCGACGCCAGCACGTACCCGGCGGCCAGGGGGAGCGCGCCGGCGTCGGCCAGCGCGACGGTCTCCACGGCGAAGGCCGAGTACGTGGTGAAGCCGCCCAGCACGCCGACGGCGAGGAACGGGCGGACCCAGGCCGGCTCGGGGGAGTGGCGGGCCAGGAACCCGAGCAGCACACCCATCAGCAGGCAGCCGGCGAGGTTCACCGTCAGGGTCGCCCAGGGCCAGCTGCCCGAGCGGTGGGGGAGCGCCTCCGCGACGCCCCACCGCGCCAGCGCGCCCAGGACGCCGCCCGCCGCGGCCAGCACGTACGCCACACGACCCCCAGGCATAGGAAGCTCTACCCGCGTCACCGGCCGGCGGACGCGGGTAGAGCTTCCTATGCCTGGGGTCCGGAGCGTCGGCGGGTCTCGGGGAAGAGCAGGTCGACGAAGCGCTCGACGGTCGGCTGCGGCTCGTGGTTGGCCAGCCCGGGCCGCTCGTTGGCCTCGATGAACACGTGCTCGGGGCCTCCCACGTCGGGGACCAGGAAGTCCAGCCCGGTCACCGGGATGCCGATGGCCCGGCTGGCCCGGACGGCGGCCTGCGCGATCGCCGGGTGCAGGCGGTCGGTGACGTCCTCGATGGTGCCGCCGGTGTGCAGGTTCGCCGTCCGCCGGACCCGGACGTGCTCCCCGGCGGGCGGCACGTCGTCCATGTCGTAGCCGGACTCGGCCACCACCTCGGCGGTGGTGTCGTCCAGCGGGATCCGGGACTCCCCGCCCGTCGCCCGCTCCCGGCGCCGGCTGGTGGCCTCGACCAGCCGGGTGACCGGCGTGCGGCCGTCGCCGACCACCTCGGCCGGACGGCGCACCGCGGCGGCGACGACCTCGTGGTCGATGACCACCACGCGCAGGTCGTCGCCCGGGACCAGCTCTTCGACCAGGACGTCGGGGCAGAACTGCAGCGCCAGCCGCACCGCCCGCTCCAGCGCCTCGGGGGAGGTCACGCCGACGGTGATGCCGCGGCCCTGCTCGCCGCGGGCCGGCTTGACCACCACCTCGCCGCACTGGTCGAGCAGCCTCCGGCCGTCGTCCAGCTCGCCGTCGCGCACCACCGCGCCCCGGGGCACCCGCACGCCGGCGCGCTCCATGATCCGGCGGGTGACCCGCTTGTCGTCGCAGCGGCTCAGGGCGACGGCGGTGGTGAACTCCGACAGCGACTCGCGGGTGAGCACGGTGCGCCCGCCGAGGGAGAGCCGCATCTCCCCCCACTCGGGGTCGGTCACCTCGACGCGGACGCCGCGCTGCAGCGCCTCCTCGGCGATGATCCGGGCGTAGGGGTTGACCTCGGCCAGGCCCGGCGGGCGCGCGGCGAACAGGGGCGTGTTGATCGGGTTCTTGCGCTTCACGCAGACCGCCGGCGTGCGCTGGAACCCCAGCTTGCGGTAGAGCGCGATGGCGCCCGCGTTGTCGTGCAGCACCGACAGGTCCAGGTAGGACCGGCCGCGGCCGACGTAGCGCTCGGCCAGCACCCGGACCAGTGCCTCGCCGGTCCCGGGCGGGGCGTCCTGGGCGTGCACCGCCAGGCACCACAGGCTGGCGCCGCCCTCGGGGTCGTCGAAGGCGAGCACGTGGTCCACCCCGGTGACCGTGCCGACGATGGCGCCCGTCCGGCGGTCCTCGGCCACCAGATAGGTGAAGGTCCGGGTGCGGTGGTTGGCCCACATGGTCCCCGGGTCGCCGGTCACCATCGCGTTGCGGGCGTAGATGTCGTTGACCTGGCCCATCTCGGCCAGCGAGGTGACCGTGCGGACGAAGACGCCGCGGATCAGCTCGTGCCGGGGCCGGTAGCGGTGCAGGTCGAGCCGGTAGGTGTAGCTGGGGTCGATGAACAGCTCGTCGGGCGCCAGCCCCACGAGGACGTGCGGATCGCGCGGGTAGATGCAGATGTCGCGGCGCCCGGTCTCCTCGGCCCGCAGGGCGTCGACGATGCCGCGCAGGTCGGCGAACGTCTGGCCGAACACCAGCCGGCCCCAGCCGACGTCCAGGACGACGTCGGTGGCCATCCCCTGGCGCTGGTGCTCCGAGGGCTGCTGCCACGAGCGGCTGGTGAACGAGGGGGTGTCCGCCACCGTCGTCCGGCGGCGGTGCCCCGCGATGCGCGCGGCCACGCTCAGACCCCGTGCGTCTGCAGCCACAGCTCCAGCAGGCCCAGCTGCCACAGCTTGTTGCCGCGCAGCGGGGTCAGCTCACCGTTCGGGTCGGCCAGCAGGTCCCGGACGTACTCCGGGCGGAACAGCCCGCGCTCGCGGGCGGCCTCCCCGGTGAGCGCGTCGCGCACCAGGTCGAGCACCTTGCCCTCGAGGTGGGTGATCGCCGGGACGGGGAAGTAGCCCTTGGGCCGGTCGATGACCTCCGGCGGGATGATCCGGCGGCCGATCGCCTTGAGCACGCCCTTGCCGCCGTCGGCGAGCTTGAGCTCGGGCGGGCACATGGCGGCCAGCTCGACGAGGTCGTGGTCGAGGAAGGGCACCCGGGCCTCCAGGCCCCACGCCATGGACATGTTGTCCACCCGCTTCACCGGGTCGTCGACCAGCATGACCTCGCTGTCCAGGCGCAGGCCGGCGTCCACCGCGGTCTGCGCGCCGGCCATGCCCATGTGCTGCCGGACGAACTCGAGGCTCGGGTCGCCGTCCACCGTGTAGCGGTCGGCGACCAGGCGGGCCATGTCGGCCGCGTCGCGGTCGAAGAACGCCGCCGCGTAGCGGTCCACGGCCTCGTCCCGGCCGCGGCCGGCCAGCGGCGGGTACCAGTGGTAGCCGGCGAACACCTCGTCGGCGCCCTGCCCGGACTGCACGACGCGGATGGACTGGCTGACCCGCTCCGACAGCAGGTCGAAGGCGACGACGTCGTGGCTGACCATCGGCTCGGCCATCGCGCCGATCGCGTGGTCCAGCGCCGCGACCAGCTCGTCGGAGGCCACGCGGATGCGGTGGTGGTCGGTGCCGAAGCGCTCGGCGATGACGTCGGAGTACTGGAACTCGTCGCCCTCGCGCCCGCCGGCGGCCTCGAAGCCGATCGAGTAGGTGGCCAGCCCGGTCTGCCCCTCCTGCGCGAGCAGCCCGACGATGAGGCTGGAGTCCAGCCCGCCGGACAGCAGCACGCCGACCGGGATGTCGGAGACCAGCCGGCGGCGGACGGCGACCCGCAGCGCCTCCTCGATGGCGTCCTCCCAGTCGCGGTCGGACCAGGAGGCGTGCTCGGGGTGGCGCTCGTAGCTGGCGTTCCAGTAGCGGTGCTCGCGGCTGGTGCCGTCGGCCTCCAGCACCCGCACCGTGGCCGGGGGCAGCTTGCGGACGCCGTTGAGGATCGTTCGCGGTGCCGGGACGACGGCGTGCCAGGTGAGGTAGTGGTGCAGCGCGACCGGGTCGATCGAGGTGTCGACGTCCCCCGCCCGCAGCAGTGCGGGCAGCGACGAGGCGAACCGCAGCCGGCCGGGCGTCTCGCTGAGGTACAGCGGCTTGATGCCCAGCCGGTCGCGGGCGAGCACCACCCGGCCGGTGTCCCGCTCGTGGATGACGAAGACGAACATCCCGTGCAGGTGGTCGACGACGTCGGTGCCCCAGTGGTGGTAGCCCTTGAGGATCACCTCGGTGTCGCTGGTGGAGAAGAAGCGGTAGCCGTGCCCCTCCAGCTCGGCGCGCAGCTCCTGGTAGTCGTAGATGCAGCCGTTGAAGACGGCGGTCAGGCCCAGCTCGCTGTCCACCATCGGCTGCGACCCGTGCGGGGACAGGTCGATGACCGACAGCCGGCGGTGCCCGAAGGCGACCGGGCCGCTGCTCCACGAGCCCTGGCCGTCCGGCCCACGGGGGACCAGGGCCTCCACCATCCGTGCCACGGCGGTGGTGTCGGCCAGGGTGCCGTCGAACCGGATCTCGCCGGAGAGGCCACACATGAGTTCGATCCAACCCCCGTCCCGGATGACCCGCCAGGGGGCGACGAGAACGTCACACGCGTGAAACACGGGCCGGTTCCACGTGGAACGGAGGGGCGGGGACGGCGCTCTCCACCCCTCCGCTGGCCGGCTCGGGGGCGCGGGGACGGGCCGGAGGAGACCTCAGCCGTAGTAGAGGGCGACCGGCCGGCCGTCGATCTCGCGGACGTCGACGGTCGTGTCGTAGACGGCCGCGAGGACCTCCGGGCGCATGATCTCGCGCGACGCCGCGTCCGCCACGACGACCCCGTCCCGCATCGCGACGATCCGGTCGGCGTACGTCGCCGCGAAGTTGATGTCGTGGAGCACGGTGACGACCCGCTTGCCGAGCTCGTCGGCCATCTTCTGGACCAGCCGCATGATCTCCGTCATGTGCCGCAGGTCGAGGTTGTTGAGCGGCTCGTCGAGCAGCACGTACTTCGTGTCCTGCGCGAGCACCATCGCGATGAAGGCGCGCTGGCGCTGGCCGCCGGAGAGCTCGTCGAGGAACCGGGTCCGGTAGGCGTCGAGCTCGAGGTAGGCGATCGCCCGCTCGATGTGCTCGCGGTCGTCCACCGTCAGGCGCCCGCGGGAGTGCGGGAACCGGCCGAACTCCACCAGGTCGTGCACGGTCAGCCGCGCGGCGACGTGGTTGTCCTGGCGCAGCACGGCGAGGGTGGTGGCCAGCCGGCTGGACGGCGTCGTCGCGACGTCCAGGCCGTCGACCGTGATCCGGCCGGCATCGGGCCGGAGGAGGCGGCCGACGAGGCTGAACAGGGTGGTCTTGCCTGCGCCGTTCGGGCCGATGAGCGCGGTCACGCCCTCCTCGCCGAAGCCGATCGACAGGTCGTCGATCACCGGCCGGCCGGCATAGCGCTTGGTGACGCCCTCGAGCGTGATCATCGCGCCACCTTCCGCAGGACGAGGTGGAGGAAGAACAGCCCGCCGGCGAAGTCGATGACCGTGGACAGGGTGCCGCCGAAGCCGAGCGCCCGCTCGAGGACCAGCTGGCCGCCCAGCAGGCACACCATGCCGATGAGCACGGCGGTGGGCACCGTCCACACGTGGCGGAAGGAGCCCGCGTAGGAGTAGGCCAGGTTGGCGACGATCAGCCCGAGGAACAGGATCGGCCCGACCAGCGCGGTCGACGCGGCGATCATGACCGAGACGATCGTGAAGAGGGTCATGACGACCCGGCGGTGGTCGACGCCGAGGCCCACGGCCGTCGGCTCGCCCAGGGTCAGCACGTCGAGGGTGCGCAGCAGCGGCACGACCGCGGCGCAGCCGAGGACGACGAGCAGCGCGCTGAGCAGCAGCAGCGTCTCGTCGGGCCGGGTGAGCGAGGCGAACACGGCGTCGGAGAGCACCTGGAAGTCCAGCGGGTCGAGCATCCGCTGCATCCACTCGGTGAAGCTGCGGAAGAACGTGCCCAGCACGATCCCGACCAGCAGCATGAGGTGGATCGAGCGTCGCCGGCCGCCGAACAACCAGGTGAACAGGGTGACGCTGAACGCCACCATCACGACGACCTGGACGAGCCACAGCGTCACCGGGTCGGCGGCCAGGAACGACGCCGAGCCGGCGGAGAACACGATGACGGTCGAGATCAGCACGTAGAAGGCGTCGAACCCCATGATCGAGGGGGTGAGGATGCGGTTCTGCGTGATCGTGTGGAAGACCACCGTCGACACCCCGACCGCCGCCGCGACGACGAGCATCGCGAGCACCGTGCGACCGCGGATCTCCAGGGCGAAGGCCAGCGAGCCGGGGACGTCGGTGAAGCAGTAGCCGGCGGCCAGGCCCAGGACGGCGAGGCCGAGCGCGGCCAGCCGGACGCGGGGGTCCGCCCAGCGCCGGTCGACCCGGAGGCGCGGCGCGCGGGCGATGGCACGGGACGCCGGGGGAGCGGGATCAGTGAGCACCGCTCCGCCTCCGCAGCAGCAGCCAGAGGAACAGCGCCGCGCCGATGACGCCGACGATGACCGACAGCGGGATCTCGTAGGGGAAGCGCACGAGCCGCGCGAGGATGTCGCAGCCGAGGACGAACACCGCTCCGAGGCCCGCGACCCACGGGATCGCGCGGCGCACGTTGTCGCCGATGATGAGGCTGACGACGTTCGGCACGACGAGCCCCAGGAAGGGGATCAGGCCGGCGGTCACGAGCACCGCCGCCGTGATCACCGCGATGACCACCATGCCGACCGCGACGACGCGTCGGTAGTCGAGCCCGAGGTTGGTCGCGAACTCCTCACCCAGGCCGATCACGCTGAAGCGGTCGGCGGCCAGCCAGGCGACGCCGACCATGAGCCCCGCGATCCACACGAACTCGTAGCGCCCCTGCATGACCGTGGCGAAGCTGCCCTGCGACCACTGCCCGAGGGACTGCAGCAGGTCCAGTCGGTAGGCGAAGAAGGTCGTCACGGCGCCCACGACCCCGCCGAGCATGATGCCGACCAGCGGGACGAGCACGAGCTGGCGCACCGGCACGACCCGCACCACGCGGAGGAAGACCCAGGTGCCGACGAGGCCGAAGACCGCGGCGACGCCCATCTTCCCGATGACGGCCATGCCCGGGAAGAACACGATCGTGACGAGCATGCCGAGGGTGGCGAACTCGCTGACGCCCGTGGTGCCCGGCTCCACGAACTTGTTGCGCACCAGCATCTGCATGATCAGCCCGGCGATGCCCAGGGAGGCGCCGACGAGGACGACCGCGACGGTGCGCGGGACGCGGCTCACCACGAGCAGGAAGGCCGCGGAGCCGTCCGGGCCGGCCGCGAGGACGGACACCGGCGACACGTCCGAGACGCCGACGAACAGGCTCGCCAGCGCGAGGACCGCGAGGAGGACGCCGACGAGCACCCCCACCCAGGTGCGGCCGGGCCGCACGCGGGCAGGGGTGCTCGTCGAGGGGGTGTCGAGCGCCGTCACTGACGGGGGAGGCGCCCGGCCGCTGCCACGTGGGTCACGCGGCGATCTGCAGGACGTCGTCGATCATGATCTTCGTGGTGTCGATGCCGCCGAACACGATGTACCAGGCCGTCGGGTCGAGGTAGACGATGTGGCCGTCCCGGGCCGCCTTCGTCTGCTTCACGATGTCGTTGTCGAGCACGGCCTCGGCCGACTGGGTCCCCTCGCCGGTGGCGGCGTCCCGGTCGACGACCCAGAGGTAGTCGGGGTCGGTCTCGAGCAGGAACTCGAAGGAGACCGGCTCGCCGTGGGTGGCGGCGGCGATGTCGTCCACCACGGGCTGCACGCCGAAGGCGTCGTAGATGAGGCCGCCACGGGCGCCGCGCGCGTCGGAGCCGTCGCCGGCCGGGGCCAGCGCGCTCAGCTCGCCGCCGGAGACCATGACGCCCAGGCCCGTGCCCGCGTCGGCGGTGGCGGCCCGCGCCTCCTCGATGCCCGCCTCGATCTCGGCGATCGCGGCGGCCGCCTCGTCCTCGGCGCCGAGCACCTCGCCGAGGAAGGTGGCGTTGCGCTCGAGGTTCTCGGTGTACGAGCCGCGCAGGCTCAGGTCGACCGTCGGTGCGATCTCGCTCAGGTCCTCGTAGAGCGCCGACGAGCGGCCGCCGATGACGATGAGGTCGGGCTGCTGCGACTCGACCTCGACGAGGTCGGCCTCGAACAGCGTGCCCGCGTTGAACGCGTCGTCGGCGAGGTACCCCTCCAGGTAGTCCGGCACGGACTCGAGCGGAGCGCCGGCGACCTCGCCCCCCAGCGCGCCGATGGTGTCCAGGCTGGCCATGTCGAAGACGACGATCTTCTGCGGGTCCTTCGGGACGTCGACCGTGGTCTCCTCGAGCACGGGGTCCTGGTCCTCGGCGGCGGTGTTCCGGTCCCACGTGAAGGAGACCGTCTCGGTCCCGGCGGCGGCCTCGGCGGTGGTGTCCCCCTCGCCGCACGCGCCGAGGGCCAGCGTGGCGGCGACGGTCAGGGAGAGGGCGGCCAGCGGCCGGGCGGTGGTGCGCATCGGGCTCCTGTCGTACCGGTCTGAGGTGAGGCTGCCCTCACTAAGGGATGCCTAACCTGTCACACCCCCCGTTGCGCCTGTCAACCGGGTCCGCACCGGCCGGTTGACGGGACCGGCCGGCGGGCAGGCACGGGGCCATGGAGATGCGCGCACTGGGGGAGCTGACCGTCCCGGCCCAGGGACTGGGCTGCATGGGGATGAGCGAGTTCTACGGGACCGGCGACCAGGCCGAGGCCGAGGCGACCATCCGGCGGGCCGTGGACCTGGGCGTCACCTTCCTGGACACCGCCGACATGTACGGGCCCTTCACCAACGAGCGGCTGGTCGGGCAGGCGATCGCGGGACGCCGCGACGAGGTCGTCCTCGCCACCAAGTTCGGCAACGAGCGCGGGGAGGACGGCTCGTTCCGCGGCATCAACGGCCGCCCCGACTACGTGCGCCGGGCCTGCGACGCCTCGCTGCAGCGGCTCGGCGTCGAGGTCATCGACCTCTACTACCAGCACCGCGTCGACACCACGGTCCCGGTCGAGGACACCTGGGGCGCCCTGCGCGAGCTCGTCGAGGCCGGCAAGGTGCGGTACACCGGCATCTCGGAGGCCGCGCCGGAGACCATCCGGCGGGCGCACGCCGTCCAGCCGGTGACCGCCGTCCAGACCGAGTACTCGCTGTGGACCCGCGACCCCGAGGACGACGGCGTGCTGGCCACCTGCGCCGAGCTCGGCATCGGCTTCGTCGCCTACTCGCCGATCGGCCGCGGCTTCCTCTCCGGCCAGATCCGCAGCCTCGACGACCTGGCGCCCGACGACTTCCGCCGCCGCAACCCGCGCTTCCAGGGGGAGAACTTCGCCCGCAACCTGGAGCTGGTGGACCGCGTCCGGGAGATCGCCGAGGAGAAGGGCGTCACCGCGACCCAGCTCGCGCTGGCGTGGGTCATGGCGCAGAGCGGGCGCGGGAACGGTCCGACGGTCGTTCCGATCCCCGGCACCAAGCGGGTCGCCTACCTCGAGGAGAACGCCGCGGCCGCCGACGTCCGGCTGACGGGGGACGACCTCCGCCGACTGGACGAGGCGGCTCCGGCCGGGGCCACCGCGGGGGACCGCTACCCGGACATGTCGACGGTCCACCGCTGATCAGGGCGCGGCCGGTCGTGCCCGCCCAGCAGCTCGGCGACGTACCGGCGGGCGGGCTCCACCACCGCCGCGCAGAACTCGCTCCACACCTCCCGCAGCTCGTTACCGGGCCAGCCCGGCGGCCGCAGCGCGTCGGGCAGCATCGGGTCGCCGACCGCGACCCGCCGCACCCGGCCCAGCGTGCGCAGGTGGCTGACCAGCGCCTGCCGGCCGTCGGGCTCGGGGCCGGCGAGGACCGCCCGGAGGTGCTCGATCTCCTGCCGGTAGGCGGCGGCCACGCCGTGCAGGTCCCAGCACCGGGCGGCGAGGTCCACGTCGGACCCGCCGGTCTCGGGCGTCAGCTGGGCGGTGAGCAGGTCCAGGCGGCTGATCGGCTCACCCGCCAGGTCCGTGCGGACGTCGTCCAGGGCCACCCGGTGCGGGGACAGCCAGGTCGCCGGCGCCAGGGGGCCGAACCCGTGCCGGGTGAGGGTGCGGCGGACCCGCTCGCGGGCGGCCCGGTCGGTCTCGGGAACGGTGTAGATCACCACGCGCCACCGGCCGTCCCACGGCCCCAGCCGCTCGTCGAGCCGGGCCCACCGGGTCCGGACGGCGTCCCGGAGGACCTCGGTGGGGGAGTAGAGCGTCTCCCGGCCCCGGCGGGAGGCCGCCAGCCAGCCCGCGCGGCGCAGGGCCGCCGTCGTCATCCGCGTGGTCGGCTCGGCGACGTCCAGGGCCTCCAGCAGCTCCACGAGGGAGCGCAGGCGCACCGGGCGGTCGGTGACGGGGTCGAGGTGCTCGGCGAACAGGTCGACGACGAGTTCACGGACGGTCATGGAGGTCCTTTCGACGCGCCCCGGTGCTGAGCGCGCCCCCGTGGTGTCCGTCCCGGCCCGAGGGCGGTGCCCGGGACTCTCCCCCTACGCGGGAGGATGGCACCCGTGCTCGCCGCCTCCACCACGGGGTCCGCCCGGTGACCCTCCCGCTCGTGGTGGCGGTGACCGTGGTCGCCGCCCTGCTCGCCGTCGCCGGCCTCGCCTCGACGTTCGCCCGGCGGCGGACCGGGCTGCTGCACCTGTGGGGGGCGGCGCTGCTGGAGGCGCTGCTGCTGGTGCAGGCGGTGCTGGCCGTCGTCCTGCTGGTGCGCGGGGAGCGCCCCGCGGACACCCCCACCTTCCTGGGCTACCTGGCGGGGATCGTGCTGCTGCCGATCGCGGGGGTCCTGTGGGCGCGGTCGGAGCCGACCCGCTGGGCGGGGACCGTGCTGGCCGTGGCGGCGGCCACGGTCGGGGTCATGATCTGGCGGTTGCTGCAGCTGTGGGAGGCGACGGGTGGCTGAGACGGCGCCGGGCGGGCGGCGCGTGGACGGCGCGACCGCGGGAGGACCGGGCCGGGTGCTGGTCGCCGTCTACGGCGTCTTCGCCCTGGCCGCGGGGGCGCGGGCGGCGGTGCAGCTGTCCACCCGGTTCGCCGAGGCGCCGGTCGCCTACCTGCTCTCCGCGCTGGCGGCGGTGGTCTACGCCGTGGCGACGGTCGCCCTGGCCCGCGGCGGACGGCGCACCGCGCTGGTCGCGATCACCACCGAACTGGTCGGCGTGCTGGTCGTGGGCACGCTGTCGCTGCTGGACCCGGCCGCCTTCCCGGACGAGACGGTGTGGTCGGACTACGGCCGCGGCTACCTGTTCGTCCCGCTGGTGCTGCCGGTGCTGGGGCTGCTCTGGCTGCGCCGGTCCGGCCGCCCGGCGTCCCGGCCCGGTGCGAGCGGCTAGAACTCCCCGCCGCCGAAGTCCCCTCCGAAGTCACCGCCGCCGCCGAAGTCACCACCGGAGTCGCCCCAGCCGCCGTCGGCCCCACTCGCGAAGTCGGCACCGGGGTCACCGCCATAGTCCCCTCCGGCGTCGCCGCCGTCGGCTCCGGCACCGTCCTCGTAGCCCTCGGCGTAGGCCTCCTCGTCACCGCCGCCGAAGAGCCCGCCGTCACCGATCCCGGTGTCGAACAGGGCGTCGGCGACCGCCGTCCCGACCACCAGGCCCCCGACCGTGCCCAGCAGGCTGGCGCCCATCATGCCGCCGAAGCTCGGCCCGTAGCCGCCGCCGCCGAAGCCGCCGCCGTAGCCGCGGCCGCCGTGACCCGGGCCGTAGCCCGGCCCGTAACCGCCGCCGAAGGCGCGCTCGAGGGTGCCCGGCTGGCGGACCTCGGCGCGGGTCGCGGCGCGGGCCAGGCTGCGCGGGTCGTCCGAGCTCGGGCGTTCACCCGAGGGCACCGCGGCGGCCAGCTGGACCAGCACCTCCTGCCGCTGCTGCGGGGTCAGCTTGGCGAACGCCTCGGCGTGCGCCTCCTCGATCTGGTCGGGCGGCGCCGTCTTCAGCAGGTACCGGTAGCGCTCGACCGCCTGCTGGTCCTCCGAGCGCCCGGCCGGTGGCTGCGGGGGAGGGGGCGGAGCCTCGTAGCCGCCGTAGGCGCGGGCGTGCCCGTCGTCGTACCCGGAGCGGCGTCGGCCGAAGAGCCGGTCGAGCAGTCCCATCGCGATCGTCTCCCTCCCCGGCGCACGCAGCGCCTCTCCGAGGTGGTTGCCCACGGGGCCCGAGCCCACACCTGGCGGTGGAACCGCAGGTCCGAGCGGTCCCCGCGCCCTCCGTGGCGGTGCCGTGCGGGTTAGTGTGCTCCCCGTGCAGGAGGTGCGGGACCCGTCGCCCCTCCCGCCGTCCCCCGCCGGCGACCAGGCCGACGTGGTCAGCGCGGCCACCGCCGTGGTCAGCCGGCACGGGCGCTCCGGTGCCGCCTCTGCGGCGCTGCCGGGGGTGCTCGCCGACGTCCCGGTCGCGGTGCTCGTCATCGACCGCGGCACGGGCCTGGTGACCTACGCCAACACCGCCGCGGTGGAGATGGCCGGCAACGTCGCCCTGCCGGTCGACATCGACACCTGGGGTGCCGCCGCCGGCCTCACCGACCTGGGCGGGGAGCCGCTGGCCGCCACGAGCGGGCCGCTGTCGCTGGTCGCCGAGGGGCAGCCGGTCAGCGGCGAGGCGGTGCGCCTGTCCCCGGGCCGCAGCACCCGGCCGGAACGCTCCGCGGACGACGACGGCGCCGGCGACCACCTGCTCTGGGTCACCGGCTTCCCGCTCTCCCGGCCCGACAGCGAGCAGCAGCTGTCGCTCGTCGTCCTGCTCGACGTGGACCCCGGCGTCCCGCCCGAGGACCCCGACCGGTACCTGCAGGCGCTGCGCGAGCGGGCCGTCCTGGCCACCGACATCGCGTTCACCATCACCGACCCGCGGCAGCCGGACGACCCGCTGATCTGGGTCAACCCCTCGTTCACCCGCATCACCGGCTACGAGTACGGGGAGGCGGTGGGCCGCAACTGCCGCTTCCTCCAGGGCGACGCCACCGACCCGGCCACCGTGGCCGACATCCGGGCGGCCCTGCGGGAGCAGCGCGCCGTCACCGCGACGCTGCTCAACCACCGCAAGGACGGCACCGCCTTCTGGAACCACCTGTCGGTCAGCCCGGTCTTCGACGGCGACGGGGAGCTGGTCAGCTTCGTCGGCGTGCAGACCGACGTCACCGAGCGGGTCCGGGTCGAGGGGGAGCGGGCGGCGGCCTTCGCCGCCGAACGGGCCGCCCGCCGGGATGCCGAGCTCGCCCGGGCGACGGCCGAGCAGGCACAGGCCGACGCGGAGCGGGCCCGCGCCGAGGCCGAGCGGGTGCAGGTCCGGCTGGCGCTCATGGCCGAGGCGACGACCACGCTGATCGCCACCCTCGACCTCGGCAGCGTCCTCGACCGGCTGGCCGGGCTGTGCGTCCCGGTGCTCGGCGACTGGGTGTTCGTCATCCTCCTCGACGACGCCGGCACGGTGCAGGAGACCGCCGCTCGGCACCGCGACGGCCACGAGGCGGACCTGCGCCTGCTCAGCGCCGCGCAGGCTCCGCACCTGCCGGCGAACTCGCTCACCCGGCGCGCCATCGCCACCGCCCGCCCGGTGCGGGTGGAGCGGGCCGGGGAGGAGCTGGAGCGGCTCTTCGGCTCGGCGGCGGCCCGGGAGGCGGCCCGCCGGCTGGGCGCGGCCTCGGTGCTGGCCGTGCCGATGACCGCCCGTCGCCGGACCCGCGGCGCCCTCGTGCTCGGCCGCACCGACGCGGACCGCGCGTTCACGCAGGAGGACGTCGACCTCGCCGAGGACCTCGCCCGCCGGGCCGCGCTCGCGATGGACAACGTGCGCCTCTACCAGCAGGAGCACACCGTCGCGGAGACCCTGCAACGGTCCCTGCTGCCGACGCTGCCCGAGATCGCCGGGCTGGAGTCGGCGGCCCACTACGTCAGCGCCTCCACCGCCGCCGACGTCGGCGGCGACTTCTACGACCTGCTGCAGCTGCCCGACGGCTCGGTGGGCGTGGTCATCGGGGACGTCGTCGGGCACGACGTGGCCGCCGCCGCGGCGATGGGTCACCTGCGCGGGCTGATCCGTGCCTGCGTGTGGGAGGCGCCCGACCCCGACCCCGCCGTCGTCCTCACCCGGGTCGACCGGCTGGTCCAGGGCCTGGGCGTGGCCTCCATGGCGACCCTCGTCTACGCCCGCGCGGTCCCACCGGCCGAGCCGGGCGGGGCCTGGCGGCTGCACGTCGCCAGCGCCGGCCACCCGCCGCTGCTGCTGCGGGAGCCGACCGGCGCGGTGCGGGTGCTGGCGGGCGTCACGGGCCTGCTGGTCGGGGTGGACGACCGCGCGCACCGGCGCAGCACCGACCTCGACGTGGCGCCGGGGACCACCCTGCTCGGGTACACCGACGGCCTGGTCGAGCGCCCGGGCACCGACCTGGACCAGGGGATCGCCGAGCTGGTCGCCCGCGTGGCGGCCGCTCCGGCCGACGCCGGCCCGCGCCGGCTCTGCGACGCCGCGGTCGCCGGCTCCCTGGACGGCCGGGACGACGTCGCGCTGATCGCCGTCCGCTTCGGCTAGGCCCCCGCCGGGGTCAGTCCTCCGGCGTCCCCAGCAGGCCGTACGCGCCGCGGTGGAACAGCAGCGGCCGGCGGCCCGCGTCGGCCCCCAGGTCGAGCACCCGGGCGGCGACGAGGGTGTGGTCCCCGCCGTCGTACTCGGCCCACAGCTCGCAGTCGATCCACGCCACCACGTCGTCCAGGACCGGCTGGCCCAGCTTGCTGGGCCGCCAGTGGACACCGGCGAACTTGTCCTCGCCGGAGCGGGCGAAGGTCCCGGACAGGCCGGTCTGGTCCTCGGCGAGGACGTTGACGCAGAACCGCCCGATGTCGCGCAGCCGCGGCCAGGTCTTCGACGTGCGGGCGGGCGCGAACACCACGAGGGGCGGGTCCAGGGACAGCGAGCTGAACGACTGGCAGGTGAAGCCGATGGGCCCCTCGCCGGTGGTGGCGGTGACCACCGTGACCCCGGAGGCGAAGTGCCCGAGCACGTCGCGCATGACCCGGGGGTCCACGATCTCCACCGCGCCGCTCGTTCCCGGGTGCGCGTCACTCATGGGGTCAGGAAACCATGCGCCGACCGGCCGGCTCAGCCGACCGGCTGGGAGCGCGGGACCGAGCGGCCCCCGGCCCGGTACAGCGAGCTCGGCAGCTCGTGCCCGACGGCGTCCTCGGTGACCCGGGCGGCGGCCAGGACGGCGTCGAGGTCCAGTCCGGTCCGCACGCCGGACTCCTCCAGCAGGTAGACCAGCTCCTCGGTGGCGATGTTGCCGCTGGCGCCGGGGGCGAAGGGGCAGCCGCCGAGGCCGCCGACCGAGGAGTCCAGTTGGGTGACCCCGGCCTGGACGGCGGCCAGCGCGTTGGCCTGGCCGGTGCCGCGGGTGTCGTGGAAGTGCACGCCGACCGGCACCCCGGGGCAGGCGCGGCGGACCGCGTCCAGCAGCTGGACCACCCGCAGCGGCGTCGTCGTCCCGATCGTGTCGCCCAGGCACAGCGCGTCGGCACCGGCGGTGACCGCGGCGCGGGCGACGTCGACGGTGCGGGCGATGGGCGTGCGGCCGTCGAACGGGCAGTCCCAGGCGGTGGCGATGACCACCTCGAGCGACCCGCCTGCCCCGTGCGCCAGCGCGGTGATCTCGGCGACCGCGCCCACGGCCTCGGCGGTCGAGCGGCCGGCGTTGGCCCGGCTGTGCCCGTCGGAAGCCGAGACCACGTACTCGAGGTCGGCGACCCCGGCGTCCACCGCGCGGGTGGCGCCGCGGGGGTTGGCGACCAGCGCCGACCACTGCACGTCGCCCCAACGGCCCAGCTCGGCGGCCACCTGGTCGGCGTCGGCGAGCGCCGGAACGGCCTTGGGGGAGACGAAGGAGGTCGCCTCGATGCGCCGGACGCCGGTGGCCACCAGCGCCTCGAGCATCGCCAGCTTCCCCTCCAGCGGCACCGGCGCCTCCAGCTGCAGGCCGTCGCGCATCCCGACCTCGCGGATGTCCACGGCGGCCGGCAGCACCAGGTCGAACTCGTTCACGCGCGGACCTCCTCGTCGGTAGCAGCCCCCATCCTGCCCCTGCAGCAGGTTCCACGTGGAACTCGCCGGGGAACCCCCACGTCGAGAACCTGCAGCGAGAGGCCCCTGTTGGCGCAGGATGTCCGGCACGGAGGTGGAGATTGACGAACGCGATGGGCACGCTGCCGCCGGCCGACCGCCGCAGCGCGTTCGCCAACGCGCCGATGGGCATCGTGCTGGCCACGCCGTCCGGGCTGCTGGTCGACGTCAACGCGGCGTTTGCCTCGATGCTGGGCCGCAGCACCGACGACCTCTACGGCTGCTCGGTGCTCGACCTGATCCACCCCGACGACGCACCGTCCACGGCCGATGCGTACTCGGAGCTGGTCCAGCGGCGCCGGACGATGCGGCACGAGACCCGGCTGGTGCGGCAGGACGGCAGCGCGGTCCCGGTGCAGGTCACGTCGTCGTGGGTCGAGGGGACGCCGGAGGGCGACCCGCCGCACATCGTCGCGATCGTGGAGGACATCACCGAGCGAAAGGCGCTGGAGGCCGCGCTCGTGCACCGCTCGCTGCACGACCCGCTGACCGGCCTGCCCAACCGCATCCTGTTCGGCGACCGGTTGCGGCACGCCCTCGAGCGCGGTCACCGCGAGCGCACCCCGACCTGCCTGCTCGGCATCGACCTCGACGGGTTCAAGGAGATCAACGACCAGTACGGGCACCCGGTCGGCGACCAGGTGCTGGTCGGCTTCGCCGAGCGGCTGCGCTCGGTGCTGCGGGCCAGCGACACCGCCGCCCGGGTGGGCGGCGACGAGTTCAGCATCGTGTGCGAGAACAGCGAGCGGGCCGACGGCGAGGTGCTGGCCCAGCGCCTGCAGCACACCGTCACCGAGCCGCTGCGGATCGACGGCGGGACCATCGTGCTGGGCATGAGCATCGGCATCGGCACGGTGGCCGGCGGCACCGACCCCGAGCTGGCCTACGAGCTGCTCATCCGCGAGGCCGACGACGCCATGTACGCCGACAAGGCCGCCCGCCGCCGCTGAGAGAGGACCCCCTACCGGGGATCCTGTTTCAGGGGACCGCCGGCTCGGGGTGGCGCGACGCCGGGGCGTCAGGGGTCGGGGCCGGGCCAAGCTTGGCGCCCTCGACGTCCAGGTCGGGCAGCGCGCGGTCCAGCCAGCGCGGCAGCCACCAGGCGGAGCGGCCCAGCAGCGCCAGGACGGCGGGCACCAGCGTCATGCGCACGACGAAGGCGTCCAGCAGGATGCCGACGGCCAGGCCGAAGGCGATCGCCTTGACGATGACGTCGTCGATGGTCACGAAGCTCGCGAAGACCGAGAACATGATCAGCGCGGCCGCCACGACCACCCGCGAGGCGTGCCGTGCGCCGCCCAGGACCGCCTGCCGCGGCGAGGCCCCGTGCACGTACTCCTCCCGCATCCGGGAGACGAGGAAGACCTCGTAGTCCATGGCCAGGCCGAAGAGCACCGCCATGAGGATGACGGGCATGAAGCTGATGATCGGCCCGGTCGTCGGCACACCGAAGACGTCGGCCAGCCAGCCCCACTGGAAGACCGCCACCACGGCGCCGAACGAGGCGCCCACCGACAGCAGGAACCCGACGGCGGCCTTGAGCGGCACCAGGATCGAGCGGAACACCAGCAGCAGCAGGACGACCGCGAGGCCGACGACGACCAGTGCGAAGGGCAGCAGCGCGTCGTTGAGCCGGTCGGAGACGTCGATGGCGACGGCGGTCTGGCCGGTGACCGAGACCTCCGCGCCGGTCTGCGCCTCGAGGTCCGGGGCGAGGGCGCGCAGCGCGGCGACCAGGTCGCTGGTCGCCTCCTCCTGCGGCCCGCTCTCGGGGATGACGGTGACCAGCGCCGCGGTGCCCTCGGGCAGCGCGACCGGAACGGCGTAGGCGACGTCGTCCAGCCCGCCCTCGAACTGGCCGGGGGTCTGGGTGGGCGTCCCGCCCAGGGTGACCGCGACCTGCCCGGCGGCCTGCTGGGCGGTGGCGGGCTCCAGGCCGTCGACGAGGACGACGAGCGGGCCGTTGACGCCGGGGCCGAAGGTCTCGCTGATCAGGTCGTAGGCGCGCCGCTGCGGTGCGTCCTCGGCGGCCGCGCCGTTGTCCGGCAGCGCCAGCTGCAGCTGTGCGGCGGGGATCGCCAGGACGCCCAGGCCGATGACCGTGACCAGGACGGTCAGCAGCGGGCGGCGGATGACGAGCCCGGCCCAGCGCTCGCCCATGGAGCGCCCGGGTCGCTCGTGCGCGGAGAGCGCCCCCTCGCGACGCGCGGCCCGCGAGCCCGGCTTCGGGGCGAGGCGGCGGCCGGCGAAGCCGAGCAGGGCCGGCAGCAGGGTGAGCGCGACCAGCACGGCGACCAGGACCGTGGCCGCGGCGGCCAGGCCCATGACGGTGAGGAAGGGGATGCCGACGACCGCCAGGCCCGACAGCGCGATGACCACGGTGAGCCCGGCGAAGACCACCGCGGTCCCGGCCGTGCCGGTGGCCCGCGCGACGGACTCCTCCGGGTCCATGCCCGCGGCCAGCTGGGTGCGGTGCCGGGACAGGATGAACAGCGCGTAGTCGATGCCGACGGCCAGGCCGATCATCAGCGCCAGCGTCGGGGCGGTCGACGACAGGGAGATGAGGCTCGAGGCGCCGAGCAGCCCGCCGAGGCCCACGCCGATGCCGACGATCGCCGTCAGCAGGTTCATGCCGGCGGCCAGCAGGGAGCCGAAGGTCAGGACCAGCACGAGCACGGCGACGGCCACGCCGACGAACTCGGTGGGCCCGATCTCGACACCGGTGGTGCCGAACGCGCCGCCGCCGACGGCGACCTCGAGGCCGGCGTCCTCCGCGGCCTGGGTGGTCTCCTGCAGGGCGTCGAGGCTGCCCTCGGCCAGGCCCTCGCGCTGCACCGTGTACTCGACGGTGGCCAGGGCGGCGCGGCCGTCGGGGGTGATCGACTGGCTGGTGAAGGGGTCGGCGACCGCCGCGACCTCCGGTGCGTCGGCGGCCTCGGCCACGACCTGCGCGATGGCCGCGGCGAAGCGCGGCTCGGCGACCGTGGCGCCCTCGGGGGCGACGAAGACGATCTGCGCGCTCACCCCGGCCGCGGCCGGCTGGAGCTCGGACAGCCGGTCGAGGGCGGCCTGGGACTCCGAGCCGGGGATCGTGAACTGGTCGTCGAACTGGCCACCCACGGTGACCAGGACGGCGACGACGCCGGCGAGCACGAGCACCCAGATCGCCGTCACGAGGCGGCGGGTGCGGTAGGCGGCCCGGCCGAGCCGGGCGAGCAGGGTGGCCATGGGTGTCCTCGGTCCTCGGGGGTCAGGCGGAGACGGCCGCGCGCAGCAGGAGCAGCAGCGCGGTGTGCTCGAGGGAGTCCTCGGGCCGGTGGGGGTCGGTGGCCTGCGCGACGACGATCCCGTCGTGCAGGGCGAGCACGATGCGCGCCAGCTGCCCCGCCGGGACGGTCAGGCGCAGACCGAGGCGGGCGACGGAGCGCTCGATGAGGTCGGTGAGGCGGGCGTGCAGGGCGGCGGTGTGCTCGCGCAGGGCCGCGGCGGCCTCCGGCGAGCGGGCGGCGTGCAGCGCGTACTCGGTGTGCACGAGCACCCAGGTGCGGTCGGCGCGGAACGTGGACAGGCACCGCTCGACGGCGGCCGCGACCGGGTCCCGCTCGGACTCGATGCCCGCCAGCTGCTCCTCCACGCGGGCCAGCTCCCGGCCGGTCTCCCGCGCGTAGAGGGCGGCGAACAGCTCGTCCTTGGTCCGGAAGCTGGAGTAGAAGGCGCCGCGGGTGAAGCCGCCGCGACGGCAGATGTCCTCCACGCTGGCCGCCGCGAACCCGACGTCGGCGAAGGTGGCCAGCGCGGCGTCGAGCAGCCGTTCGACGGTGACGGCCCGCCGGCGCTTGGGCCGGTCCAGGTCGGTCGTCGTCACGATGCACGACTGTATCGGATACGCGGGTGTATCGAGTTGTGTGCTGCCCGACATCCGGGAGCTTCGGCGCGGCCGGGGTCCGGGGTCGATTTCCGCGGAAACCGACGCTCCGGTCGCGGCGGTTTCCGCGGGAATCGTCGCTGGGTCAGCCCCTCCAGCGGGCCGCGACCTCGGTGAACGCGGCCGCGGCCTGCTCCAGTTCAGCGAGCTCGACGTACTCGTCGACGGCGTGCATCACCGCGGGCGTCCCGGGGCCCCACACCACGACCGGGGCGCCGCCCACGACCTGGCCGAGCACCGAGGCGTCGGTGAAGTAGGTCGCCGGGGCGGGCAGCACCGGAGCAGGCAGGCCGGCCACCCACGGGTCGTCGGCCGGGGTGCCGACCGGCGGCAGGTCCACCCGCACCTCGACGTCGGCCACCTCGGGCTGCGTCCGCCACCAGTCCAGCAGCTCGCCGCCGTCGGCGACGGTGCGCATGTCGATGACGACCTCCGCGCGCTCGGGGACCACGTTGGGCACCGTCCCGCCGGCCACGACGCCGGGGTTCCACGTCTCGGTGCCCAGGAACGGATCGGTCCGGAAGGGCAGCGTCCCGCCGGCCCGCCCCAGCAGCGCAGCGAGGTCGAGGACGGCGTTGTGCCCGCGCTCGGGGGTGCTGCCGTGCGCGGCGCGCCCCGCCGTCCGGACCGCCAGCCACAGCGCCCCCTTGTGCCCGAGGACGACCTGGTTGCCGGTCGCCTCCGGGACGACGACCGCGCCGATCGACTGCTCGGCGACGGCGGCGGCCGCGGCGGCGGCGCCCTTCGAGCCGATCTCCTCGTCGCTGGTGAGCAGCAGGGCCGCCGGGGTCTCCGGGTCGGCGGCGGCCAGTGCGGCGACCGCGGCGACCACCCCGGCCTTCATGTCGCTGCCGCCGCGGCCCCAGACCCGGCCGCCGTCGAGCTCGGCGCCGAACGGGTCCCGGGACCAGGCCCCGGGGTCGGGCACCGGCACGGTGTCGACGTGGCAGGCGAGCAGGAGCTGCCGGCGGGTGGGGTCGGTGGGGGTGCGCAGCAGGGTCCACGGGTGGTCGGGGTCGCGGCCCGTGGTGACCTCCAGGTGCGGCGCCCGGTCCCGGAGGACGTCGGTCAGCGTGCCGAGGGCGTCGCGCTGCGCCCGGGCGTCCCCGGAGACCGTCGTCCGGGCGACGAGCTCGCGCAGCAGGCCCAGCAGGTCCACGGTGGCCACCTCAGCCGCCCAGCGCGGCGGTGACCACCTGCCGGGCCTCCTCCTGGACGCGCGCCAGGTGCTCGGGGCCGGAGAAGGACTCCGCGTAGACCTTGTAGACGTCCTCGGTGCCCGACGGGCGGGCGGCGAACCAGGCGTTCGCGGTCTCCACCTTCAGTCCGCCGATCGCCGCGTCGTTGCCCGCGGCGCGGGTGAGCTTCGCGGTGATCGGCTCGCCGGCCAGCTCGGTCGCCGTCACGTCGTCCGGCGACAGCCCGCCCAGGGCGGCCTTCTGCTCCCTGCTGGCCGGGGCGTCGATCCGCGCGTACGCGGAGCTGCCGTACCGGTCGGTCAGCTCGGCGTGCAGCTGGGACGGCGACCGGCCGGTGACGGCCTGGATCTCGCTGGCCAGCAGGGCGAGCAGGATGCCGTCCTTGTCCGTCGTCCAGACGCTGCCGTCCCGCCGCAGGAACGACGCTCCGGCCGACTCCTCGCCGCCGAAGCCGACCGAGCCGTCCAGCAGCCCGGGCACGAACCACTTGAAGCCGACCGGCACCTCCACCAGGCGCCGGCCCAGGCCGGCGACGACCCGGTCGATGAGCGAGGAGGAGACCAGCGTCTTGCCGACGGCGGTGTCGGGCGACCAGCCGTCGCGGTGGCTGAACAGGTAGGAGATCGCGACGGCGAGGAAGTGGTTGGGGTTCATCAGCCCGCCGTCGGGGGTGACGATGCCGTGCCGGTCGGCGTCGGCGTCGTTGCCGGTGGCGATCCGGAACTGGTCGCGCTTGTCGATCAGCGACGCCATGGCGCTGGGGGAGGAGCAGTCCATGCGGATCTTGCCGTCCCAGTCCAGCGTCATGAACCGCCACGTCGGGTCGACCAGCGGGTTGACCACCGTGAGGTCCAGGCGGTGCCGTTCGGCGATCGCGCCCCAGTAGTCGACGCTGGCGCCGCCGAGGGGGTCCGCGCCGATCCGCACGCCGGCGTCGCGGACGGCGTCCAGGTCGAGCACCGACGGCAGGTCGTCGACGTAGTCCCCGAGGAAGTCGTGCGCCTGCGCCGCGGCCCGCGCCCGCGCGAAGGGGACCCGCCGGACGCCGTCGAGCCCCGCGTGCAGCAGCTCGTTGGCCCGCGCCGCGATGACCTTGGTGGCGTCGGTGTCCGCGGGGCCGCCGGAGGGCGGGTTGTACTTGAACCCGCCGTCGCGGGGCGGGTTGTGCGACGGGGTGACGACGATGCCGTCGGCCAGGCCGGTGGTGCGGCCGCGGTTGGCCCGCAGGATGGCGTGGCTGACGGCGGGCGTCGGCGTGTACCGGTCGGCGGCGTCGACCAGGACCGTGACGTCGTTGGCGGCCAGCACCTCCAGCGCGCTGGCCCAGGCCGGCTCGGACAGGGCGTGGGTGTCCCGGCCGATGAACAGCGGGCCGTCGTAGCCCTGCGCCGCGCGGAACTCGCAGATCGCCTGGGTGGTGGCCAGGATGTGCGCCTCGTTGAACGCCGCGTCGAACGACGACCCGCGGTGGCCGCTGGTCCCGAACGCCACCTGCTGGGCGGGGTCGGCCGGGTCCGGCTCCCGCGTGTAGTAGGCGGTGACCAGCGCGGCGACGTCGACGAGGTCGCTGGGGGCGGCGGGCTGTCCGGCGCGGGGGTCGGTCATGCGCCGATCCTGGCCCGCGGTCGGGCGGCACCGCGAGCCGGCGGCGTCAGTCGGGCGGCCGGGACCGGAGCAGCCTGGCCGGAGCGCGCCGGCGCCAGGCCTCCTCGAGGAGCTCGGCGACCAGTCCGGCGTCGGCTTCGGCCAGTTCGATCCGGACCCCCGACAGCCGCCGTCCCCACCACAGCAGGCGGACCGGACCGCCCTCGGCGGCGCGCGCCTCCGACTCGTCCACCATGACGTTGAGCGCGCTCTCGTCGGGAACGGTCGCGAGCACCGCCGTCCCCAGGCGGAAGGAGGGCCGGCCGTGGTGGTCGGCCTCGGTGACCCCGGGCAGGGCGAGGGCGAGCGCGCGGACCTCGTCCTGGGTCACTGGCGGGGCTCCCCGCGGTAGTCGCCGACGCTCCACGCGTTGCCCTCGGGGTCCCGGACGCTGAACTCCTTGCCGCCGTGCGGGACGTCGGCGAGCGGGCGCAGCACCTCGGCGCCGGCCGCGAGCACGCGGTCCCAGACGGCCGCCACGTCGTCGGTGACCAGGTAGGCGCCGCTGACGCCGGCGGCGACCGGCCAGCCGCCGTCGTCGCGCACCGAGCCGAGCATGACCCCGCCGCCGGGCGGCCAGGCCAGCTCCGCGTGGACGACGAGGTCGCCGTCCCGGACGACGAGGGTCTCCTCGAAGCCGAGGACGTCGACGAGGAAGCGGATGAGGGCGGGGGCGTCGGCCGCGCCGAAGGCCGGCCAGACGGTCGGTGCGGGTGGAGTCATGCCGCCGAGCCTGCCCGGGGAACGGGGGCTTGGTCTTGGACGAATCCGAACTCGGCGGCCAGCCAGCGCAGCGGCGACAGCCCGCTGAACGCCCGCCAGTCACGGGTCAGGTGCGACTGGTCGGCGTACCCGGACGCGGCGGCGAGGGCGGCCAGGTCGGGACGGCGCCCGGCGGCCACCCGGGCGGCCAGCGCCCGCCGCGCGCGGTCGAAGCGGACCACCCGGGCCGCCTCCTTCGGTGCCAGCCCCGTCTCGATCCGGAAGCGTGCGGTGAGGTGCCGCTCCGACCAGCCGACCCGCGCCGCCACCTCGGCCACGCGCAGCCGCCCGCCGGTCGCCAGCGTCAACCGCCACGCCTCGGCCACCTCGGGGGCCGGGCCGGCCGCCGGGCGGACCGGGCGCCGCAGCACCTCGCGCCGCAGCACCTCCTCGACGGCGGCGAACCGGCCCGGCCAGCCCGGCGCCGACCGCACCCGGTCGAGCAGCTCGGCGGTCACCGGGGACCCGAGGACGTCGTCCAGCCCCACGTCGACCGAGGCCAGCTCCCCCGCCGGCACGCCGAGCAGGGCGCGGGTGCCCAGGGGGGTGAGCGCGAGCTGGAGTCCCTCCTGGCGACCCGGGAGGGCCATCAGCGCCGGGCGGGTGTGCAGACCGCCGAGCACCGTGTCGAACGCGCCGGGCGGCTGGCGCGGGTCGGCGTGCGCCACTATCTGCAGCGGCGCGTCGAGCGGCAGGACGAGGGTGAGGAACGGCGAGGGCAACCCGCGGTGCACGCCGGCCGGCACCCCGTCCTGCCGGTAGCCGACCGCGCCGGCGACCACCCCGCGCAGGGCCGGGTGCGGCCGCTGCGCGACGAACTCGCTGGTCACGACCCCAGGATGGCAGGGCGGTCCGCGTCGCTCCAGCGGTCCACCCGCCGGGAGGAGGGACTAGACGCTGGTGCCGATCGCCGCGATGAGCGCGATGGTCAGGATGCCCACGCCCACCCAGCCGAGGACGATGCCGGCGATGGCCATGCCGTCTCCGCTGTCGCCGCGCTCGCGGATCTGCTTGCGGGCGACGTAGCCGAAGACCAGCGCCAGGATGCTGCCGATCCAGTAGATCCACAGGATGCCCAGCACCATCGAGGCGATGGCCAGCCCGTTGGTGCGCTGCGGCGGCGCGTACGGGTAGCCGTAGGGGACCTGGGCCCCGGGGAAGGGACCGGCCGGCGGCTGGCCGTAGGGCGCACCCGGGCCGGCGGGATAGCTGCCGTACGGGGCCGGCTGCTGGCCGCCGTACGACGCCGGGTTGCCGGTCTGCGGCGTCCAGGCGGTGCCGCCGTAGGGCGCCGGGTCGCCGGTCTGCGGCGTCCAGGCGGTGCCACCGGACACGGGTCCGCCGCCGTACGCCGGCCCGGAGCCCGACCCGCCCTGTGTCTCGTCGGCGCCGGCGTGCTGCGGGCCCTCGTGCGTCATGCGTCGTCCCCCGTCGTCCCTGCGTCGGCACCGGCCACGTCGTGCGCCGGCGCCCATCCGGCCGACACGGTACGAGCCGGCCGATCCCGCGACCAACCACGCCACTCCGAAGGGGGCATGACCACCTCGGCCGGCGGCCCGGTCCAGGCTCGGTCCGGGTTCGGTACGGGAGCGTCGGGACGTCACCGTCACCGCCGTCGTCCACCTGGCCTCCACCGCGCTGACCTGCGGTTCGTGTCGTACCCCCGGCCTACTGTCAGAGGAACGATCCGGTGGTCTACGGGAGGAGGCGAGGGCGTGTCCGAGCTGCGTTCGGCCCTCGACGACCTCGCCGGGATCGACCTCGACGAGCTGTCCCCGGACGCACTGCTCGACCTGGTCGGAGAGCTCAGCACCGCGGCCAACCGCGTTGCCGCCGTCCTCACCACCGCCGTGCGCGCGGCCGACCGCCGCGAGGCCCACCGCCGGGACGGCGCGGTGTCGATGGCGAGCTGGCTCCTCGGGATCTGCCGACTGGCACCGGCGGACGCGACGGCGATCGTCGCGACCGGGCGCCGGCTGGAGCAGCTGCCGTCCACCGCCGCTGCCTTCGCCGCGGGACGGATCACCGCCACGCACGCGTGGGTGATCACCGGCGCCATGACTCCTCGGCGGGTCGCGAAGGCCGTCGACGCCGGCATCGAGATCGCCGACACCGACCGGATCCTGGCCGACCTGGCGCGGGAGACCGCGCCGCACGAGACGGCGCGAGCAGTGCCTCGGTGGGTGGCTGGGGTCGATCCCGACGGCGCCCTGGACGACGCGGCCGACACCCGCCGCCGCCTCACCATGGCCGCCGGCCTCGACGGGCGGGTGCACCTCCGCGGGAACCTGGACGCCGTCGGCGGCGAGTACCTGCACACCGCACTGGCCGCGTTGATGAACGGCGATCGCCCCGACAGGTGATCCCCGCAGCTCCGCCGAGCGGCAGGCCGACGCGCTGGTCGCCCTGGCTCGCGGCGCCCTGGACGGCGGCGGGCTGCCCGACGTCCGCGGAGAGCGCCCACACGTGCGCGTTCCCATCGACTGGCAGGCCCTCTGCGCTGCCCGCGGAGCCCCCGGCGTGGCCGGGGGGAACCTGGGCTGGGCCGGGCCGATCACCCCGGAGACGGCACGGCGCCTGGCCTGCGACGCCGGCGTCGTCCGCGTCCTCACCGGGCCGAACGGGCTGCCTCTGGACGTCGGCCGGGCGCAGCGCACGGCGAGCGCGGCGATCCGCCGGGCCGTCGAGATCCGCGACGGACACTGCGTCTTCGCCGGATGTGACGCCCTCCCCGAGTGGTGCGACGTCCACCACGTCGTGCACTGGGCCTTCGGCGGTCCGACGAGCTGTGAGAACGGCGCCCTGCTCTGCGAACGGCACCACACCGCCTGTCACGAGGGCGGCTTCTCCGTCGCCCGGGACGCCGGGACGAGTCGCTGGCGCACCTGGCGACCGGACGGCACGGAGGTCCTCAGTCGCGCCGGTCCGTGACGACGGCGGCGCGCCCGCCGCATGGTCTCGCCTCCCGACAAGCCGAGGTCAGGAAGGACCTCCTCATCGGCTGCGTCAGGCCGCGGCTCGCGGAGGTGTCATCCCATTCCGGCTCGTCGACCACGGCACGACCTCGTTCAGCGACTCTCGCCGTGCCCGTCGCCATGAGGACCTCGCGAACCACGACCCATGGGGCTCGAGGTTCGGAGGTCAGCCCTCGACCCGCTCCAGGAAGCGCTTGAGCGTCTCCAGGAAGACCTCGGGCTGCTCGGAGTGCACCCAGTGGCCGGCGTTCTTGATCCGCACCAGCCGGGTGTTCGGGTAGAGCTCGTCCATCCTCGTGCGGTCCTCGGGGAGGACGTAGTGCGAGTTGGCGCCGGCGATCCAGAGCACCGGACCGTCGTAGCGGGCCCCCGGCGGCGGCTCCGGGAAGCCCCGCAGCTCCTCCAGGTCCCGGCCCAGCAGCTCGAGGTTCAGCCGCCAGCGCCAACCGCCGTCACTCCCGAGCCCCTCCCGGACCAGGCTCTGCAGCAGGAACGAGCGGACCATCCGGCTCGGGACGGCGGAGCGCAGCGCGGCGTCGGCCGCCTCGCGGCTGGCCAGCGAGTCCAGGTCCAGCTCCCGCATCGCGGCGATGAAGGCGCCGAACGGCGAGGCCTCCTCGTCCGGGTCGTCGGTGCGGCCGCCCGACACCGGGTACTCGGTGGGGCTGATGTCGACCACGACCAGCGCGCGCAGCAGTTCGGGGTGCCGCAGCGCCAGCTGCATCGCCACCTTGCCGCCCATCGAGTGCCCGATCAGCGTCACCGGCTCCCCGAACGAGCGCAGCTCGTCGGCGACCAGGCGCGCCATGTCCAGGTAGTCGACCCGGTCGGTCCACGGCGAGTGCCCGTGGTTGGGCAGGTCGAGGAGCGTCACCCGGTGGTCCCCGGACAGCCCCCTGGCGATCGTCGTCCAGTTCTTGCCCTGGCCGAACAGCCCGTGCACGAACACCACCCGCGGGCCGGCCTCGCCCAGCGTGCGTGTGTGCAGCCGCTCCTCGGGGTTCGCCGTCACGTCGGCGATTCCACCAGATCCCGTCGTCCCCTCCGCCTACCGTCGACGGCCGACGAAGACACTGGCTGCTCCTCGCTGCGATGCGCCCGGGTCCGTCAACCGACGAAGGGAGAGCACACCCATGCCCGGACGGCGCCGCCGGACGACGACCCGCTCGGCCAGCACCACCCGCACGACGACGACCACCCGCCGGAAGCCGGCACCCCGCCGGACGGCGAAGCCCGCACCCGAGCGGCCGGTCGCCGGCCCGGGGGAGCGGGTGTGGGTGCTCGCCGTCCCCTTCCGTGCCCCGGCACCGGGCGCGCAGTGGCGCCCGGACCTGCAGGCCCACGTCTGGGTCGGCCGGGAGCTGCCGCCGGAGCTCGCCCCCTACGACCCGCCGCCGTACACCTTCGAGCGCTTCCTCGAGGACGAGCTCAACGCGACGCCGCGACCGGTGCCCCCCGGTCGGCCCCTCGTCCCGCGCGAGGAGCAGGCCACCGGCGCCGAGGCCGTCGTCGCCTCCGCCGCCGCCGGGCACCGGGTGTTCCTCCTCGGGGACGACCCGGGGGTGGGCAAGACCGGCACGGCCGTCCTCGCCGCCCGGGAGATCTGCGAGCTGCGCGGCGGTCGCAGCGTGCTCGTCGTCGCCGACCGGCCCGCCGCCATCACCATCCCGCACTGGACCCGCTCGATCGCCGGCTTCGGCGACGGCGGGCTGCGCTGGTGCGTCACCACCTGGGACCGGCTGGCCAAGGTGGCCGAGCTGCGGTTCGACGTCGTCATCGCCGACGAGGCGCACATGGTGCGGCACACGACCACCCAGCGCTGGAAGCACTGGAAGGCCGTCTCGGGTGCCGGCCGGGTCAAGGACGCGCCGTTCGTCATCGCCGCCACCGCCACCCCGGCGCACACGCCGCTGGAGCTGCCCTACCTGGCACCGCAGTTCGCCCAGCAGCACGGGGAGCCGCTGCGCGCGTGGTCGGACCTGGCGGAGAAGCTCGCGGAGCACCGGTTCCACGTGGAACGTGGCCGCTACGGCTGGGCCTGGACCGAGGACCCCGACGAGCGCCGGACCGACCTGGCCCGCCTGCAGGGCTGGCTGGCCGACGGCCGGCCGCCGGCCACCCTGCACCGCCCCGCGCCGTGGGGCCCGGTGTCGGTGACCGGCACGCCGGTGGCCCTGACCCCGGCCGAGCGCGCCGCCTACGAGTCGGAGTGGCAGGAGTTCCGCGCCGAGATGCAACTGGCGCGGCGCGCCCGGCAGACCGCCCGCGGCCGGGCCGCCCTGCTGCGGTTCCGGCAGAAGGCCGGGCTGATCCGCGCCCAGGCCACCGTCGACTGGGTCCGGGCCCAGGTGGAGGCCGAGCGGCAGGTCGCGGTGTCGGTGGAGTTCGTGGAGACGGCGGCCGACCCGATCCGCGAGTCCCTGCTGGACTCCGGCATCCCGGTGGCCTCGATCTACGGCCGCGACCGGTTCGACGTCGAGGCCGAGCGGCTGCGCTTCCAGACCGGCGCGGCGCCCGTCTGCGTGTTCACCGTGACCGCCTCGATCAGCCTGCACGCCGGCGAGCTGCTGCCCAGCGGCGCACCGGCCTCGGCCACGCCCCGGGTGGGGCTGTTCCACCAGCCGCGGTTCTCGGGCATCCAGGCCCGCCAGGTCACCGGTCGCACCCACCGCGACGGCCAGGTCTCGCCGTGGCGGGTCGCCTTCGCCGAGGACACCGTCGAGGAGCAGGTGGCCCGGGTGATGGTGGAGCGGCTCGCGGTGAGCGGGTCGACCGCGGGCGCCGACACGTCGTCCCTGCAGGACATCGCGGAGCTGCTCGAGGCCGACTGGCTGCCGCCCGCCGCGCTCACCGACGCCTGAGCACGGCACGCGAGGGGTCCGTCGCCGGGCCGGACCAGAGCCGCGACGACCCGCTGGGCAGGCGGGGGCGGGAGCTGCACGGCTGGCACATCGGCGACCCACTGGCCAACGACGCCGACCGGATCGCGAACGAGTGGCTCATGCGCCCGCGGGGCGCGTACGTGATGGGTCGGAACGTGTTCGGCCCCATCCGCGGGGACGGGGACGAGGAGTGTGCGGGGCCTCGACCGTCCGACGGGCACTGATCGCCGGGGTGATCGACGAGCTCACCCTCGACATCGCGCCGGTCCTGCTCGGTGCGGGCGAGCGCATCTTCGACGGGGTCGAGACCCTCGGCTTCGAACCGGTCGAGGTGCTGCACTCCCCGCTGAGCAACCACATCCGCTACCGCCGCGTCAGCTGGCGCAGCAGGCGCCGACGCCCGAGGTCGGCTCGGCGGGTAGGTTCGGGGGCGTAAGTGACACGGGGTGTCCCCGCCGCGGGGACTGAGAGCACACCCGTCGAACCTGCTCCAGTTCGTACTGGCGAAGGGATGTCACGGCGTGGATGCCGACGTTCTGCGCGCTGCCCGCGGGGCCCTGCGCGCCACCACCCCCCTGGTGCACTGCCTGACCAACACGGTCGTGCAGGCCCTCACCGCCAACGCCCTGCTGGCCGTCGGTGCCGCGCCGGCCATGGTCGACGCCCCGGAGGAGGCGGCCGACTTCGCCGCCGTCGCCTCGGCCGTGCTCGTCAACGTGGGCACCGTCAACGCGCGCACCGCCGAGGCGATGCGGCTGGCCGCCCGCTCGGCCGGCGCGGCCGGCACGCCGTGGGTCCTGGACCCGGTCGCGGTCGGCGGCCTGGTCTACCGCACCGAGCTCGCGACCGAGCTGGCCGGACTGCGCCCGGCGGTGGTCCGCGGCAACGCCTCGGAGGTCATGGCGCTGGCCGGTGCGGGCGCCGGCGGCCGCGGGGTGGACAGCACCGCGGGCGCCGACGACGCCGCCCCGGCTGCCGCCGCGCTGGCCCGCCGCACCGGCGGGGTGGTCGCCGTCAGCGGCGCCGTGGACCTGGTGACCGACGGCCGGCGCACCGTGCGGATCGGCGGGGGATCGGAGCTGCTGACCCGCACCACCGGCGCCGGCTGCGCCCTCGGCGCGCTCGTGGCGGCCTACGTCGCGGCCACCCGCGACCCGCTGGCCGGCACGGTGGCCGCGCACGCCCACGTGGCCCTCGCCGCCGAGATCGCCGCCGACGTCGCCGACGGGCCGGGCACGTTCACCCCGGCCTGGCTGGACGCGCTCGACGCCCTCGACGGGGACTCCCTGGCGTCCGCCGACGTCCGGGAGGAGCCGTGAGCCGCCCGGTCGACTGGACCCTCTACCTGGTCACCGACACCGCCCTGTGCCGGCCGCGCCCGGTCGCGGACGTCGTCCGGGCCGCGGTGGCCGGCGGGGTGACCGCCGTCCAGGTCCGCGACAAGACCGCGCCGCGGCGGGAGCTGCTGGCGCTGACCCGCGCCGTCCGGGCGGCGCTGGCCGACCGGCCCGACGTGCCGGTGGTCGTCAACGACGCGGTGGACGTCGCCCTGCTCGCCGGCGCCGACGGGGTGCACGTCGGCCAGGACGACCTGCCGCCGGAGGGCGCGCGGGCGCTGCTGGGCACCGGGCGGCTGGTCGGCGTGAGCGTCTCCTCGGCCGCCGAGCTGGACGCGGTGCTCGCCCTGCCGGCCGGCACGGTGGACGTCGTCGGCCTGAGCCCGGTGTGGGCCACCCCCACCAAGCCCGACGCCGCCCCGGGCCTCGGACCGGCCGGTGCGCGCACGCTGGCCGCCGCCGCCCGCGCCGGCGGCCTGGCCGCGGTCGCCATCGGCGGCATCTCCGCGGGCAACGCCGCCGCCGTGGCGGCCACCGGCGTGGACGGCCTCTGCGTGGTGTCGGCGGTCTGCGCGGCCACCGACCCGGAGGCGGCGGCCCGGGAGCTGCGCCGCGCCGTGGGCGCCGGGGTGCCGGCGTGACCGGCCCGACCGTCCCGGTCGCGCTGACCGTCGCCGGCAGCGATCCCAGCGGCGGAGCCGGCATCCAGGCCGACCTCAAGACCTTCAGCGCGCTCGGCGCCTACGGAACGGCGGTCCTCACCGCGCTGACCGCGCAGAACACCCGCGGGGTGACCGGGGTGCACGCCGTTCCGCCGGAGTTCGTCGCGCTGCAGCTGGCCACCCTCCTCGACGACGTCGAGGTGCACGCCACCAAGCTCGGCATGCTGGGCAGCGCGGAGGTGGTCACCGTCGTCGCGGACGCGCTCGTCGGTCGCCCCGCCGGCCCGGTCGTCTGCGACCCGGTGATGGTGTCGACCAGCGGGCACCGGCTCATCGACGAGGCCGCGGTGGACGCCGTCCGCACCGCCCTGCTGCCGGTCTCGGACCTGGTGACGCCCAACGTGCCCGAGGCCGCGGCACTGCTGGACGTCGCCCCCGCGACCGACCTCGACGGGCTGGTCGAGCAGGCGACGGCGTTGCTGGCGCTGGGTCCGGGGGCGGTGCTGCTGAAGGGCGGGCACCTCGGCGGCGCGGAGAGCGTCGACGTCCTGGTGACCGCGGACGGCGCGACCGCCACCCGGCGCCCCCGGGTGACCACCGACGCCACCCACGGCACCGGCTGCACGCTCTCCTCCGCCCTGGCGGCCCTCGCCGCCCATCGAGCCGGAGCCGGGGGCGCCCCCGACTGGCTGCCCCTCGTCGAGCGGGCCCGGGACTACCTGCAGGCGGCGCTGACCGGCGGAGCGGGCCTGGGCATCGGCTCGGGGCACGGACCGGTGCACCACTTCGCCGGGATCTGGCCGTCGTGACCACCTTCAGCGAGCGCGCCTGGGCGGCGACCGCCGACCTCCGGCGGGCCATCGACGGGCTGCCGTTCCTCGCCGAGCTGGGCGCCGGCACGCTGGCGCCCGAGGCGTTCCGCCACTACCTGGAGCAGGACGCGCTCTACCTCGACGGCTACGCCCGCGCGCTCGCGCTGCTCGCGGCCCGGGCGCCCGACTCCGCCGCGGCCGCCTTCTGGGCCACCTCGGCCGCGGAGTGCGCCGCCGTGGAGACCCAGCTGCACGCCGACCTGCTCGGCGCCGGCGCGCTCGGCGACCCGGCGCCGGACGCGCCGTTGGCGGAGTCCCCGACCTGCCTGGGCTATGTCTCGTACCTCGTCGCGACGGCGGCGACGGCGCCCTACGCGGTCGCGACCGCCGCCGTCCTGCCCTGCTACTGGGTCTACGCGCACGTCGGTGGGCAGCTGGCGCGGGCGGCGGCCGCGGCGCCCGCGCACCCCTACCGGCGCTGGGTCGAGGCGTACGGCGCGCGGTCGTTCCAGGCGAGCGCGCGGGCGGCCCGCCGGCTGACCGACACCGCGGCCGCCGCGGCACCGCAGGAGGAGGCCGCCATGCAGCGGGCCTTCGCGGTGGCGGTCCGGTACGAGCTGGCGTTCTGGGCCGCCGCGCACGCCCGGGAGAGCTGGGCCCTCCCGGGCTGACCGCGTCAGCGGGCCGGCGGCTCGCCGTCGGCCGGCACGATCGGGACCCGGACCGCGCCGTCCGCACCGGCCGTGCCCGCACCGCCCAGCCGGCGCAGCAGGGCCGCGACGTCGACACCGGTGAGGTCGCCCGACAGCTGCAGCCCCTGCGCGACGTTGGCGGCCACCGAGCGGCCGAGCGAGCCCGCGCCGTCGGCGGAGATGACGGTCATCTTGTCCACGCCGGCCAGCGGTGCGGCGGCCGCCTGGACGACGTCCGGCAGGACCTTGACCAGCATCTCCAGGATCGCCGCCTCGCCGTACTTGGCGAAGGCCTCCGAGCGGGCGTCCAGCGCCTCGGCCTCCGCCTGGCCGCGGGCGAGGATCGCCGCCGCCTCGGCCGCGCCCTCGCGCTCGACGGCGTCGGCGACCGCCTGCCGCCGCAGCTTCTCCGCCTCGCCCCGCTTGGCGCCCTCGATCGCCTCGGCATCGGCGAGCGCGGACCGGCGCGCCCGCTCGCCCTCACCGGAGAGCCGGGCCTGCTCGGCCGCGGCCTGGGCGCCCGCGATGGTGGCCTGCCGCTGCGCCTCGGCGGTGAGGATCGCCGAGTTCTTGCGGCCCTCGGCCTCCTGCTCCACCTTGTAGCGCTGCGCGTCGGCGGGCCGGCGGACCTGGGTGTCCAGCTGCCGCTCGGTCAGCGCCGCGGTGCGGACGGCGACCTTCTCCTGCTCGACGAGGATCGCCTGGTCCTGCGCCGCCCGGGCGAGCGGGCCGGCTGCGGCCGCGCGGGCCGTCGCCGCGTCGGTCTCGGCGGTGATCTCCGCCTGCCGGAGCGCCAGCTGCCGCTGGGCCACGGCGATCGCCTCGTCGGCCAGCAGCTGCTCCTGCCGGGCCGCCTGCCGGGCGCGAGCCTCGGCGATGCTGGCCTCCTTCTGCACCCGGGCGGCCTCGGGACGGCCGAGGTCGGCCAGGTAACTGCCCTCGGCCTGGATGTCCTGCAGCTGGAAGGTGTCCAGGACCAGGCCCTGCCCGGTCAGCGAGGACTCCGCCTCCTCGGCGACGGCGGAGGCGAAGGCCGCGCGGTCGCGGATGATCTCCTCGATCGTCAGCCGGCCCACGATCGAGCGGAGCGCACCGGCGAGCACCTCCGAGGTGAACGTGTCGATGCCCTCCTGCTGGTTGAGGAAGCGCTGCGCGGCGGCGCGGATGGAGTCCTCGGTGCCGCCGACCTTGACGATGGCCACGCCCTCCAGGTCGCACTTGACGCCCTGCTTGGACACCGCGCCGCGGATGCCGACCGGGATCCGCCGGCTGGAGAGGTCCATCGTGTGCAGCTTCTGCACGACGGGCAGCACGAAGACGCTGGCGCCGAGGACCACCTTCTGCCCGGAGGCGTCCCGGGAGGTGACCCCCGAGTCGCTGGTGACCTCGCGGCCCTGCCGGCCGGTGACGAGGAAGGCCTGGTTGGGCCCGGCCACCTTGATCCGGGAGAGCACGAACAGCACGAGCAGCAGCACGAGGACCGCGATGCCGCCGATGGCGATGAGCAGGGTCAGGTCCACGGACGGGGTCCTCCGGTCTCGGGGGCGGTGGAGACGACCTGGACGGCGGTCTCGCTGAGGGCCTCGACGACGTACACGGGCGTGCCCGTCGGCAGCGGGACGTCGCTGCGGGCGGCGAGCTTGAACTGCTGGCCGGCGACGACCAGGCGGACCTCGCCGAGACCGGGGCTGGGCACGGCCGAGACGACGACGCCCTGGGTGCCCACCAGGTGGTGGCGGGTGAGGGTCGGGGCGGTGGGCATGTCGCGCAGCCCGCGCGACAGGCGGACCGCACCCCAGGCGAGCGGCGCGGCGACGGCCAGCCCGATGCCGAGCGCCAGCAGCACCCGGCCGGCGTCGGGCAGCCCGTCGGGCAGCACGGACGCGGCCGCCGCGCCGCCGAAGCCGACGCCACCGAGCAGGGCCGCGACGGCGGGCACGGAGAACGGGCCGTCGGCGTCCCCGGCGAGGTCGCCGATCTCGCCCACGATCAGGGAGAGCAGCAGGATCCCGAGGCCGAGCGCACCCACGACGAGGAAGACGACCGCCACGCTGCCCCTTCCCCGTCGGTGTGCCGGCCGAGCCTGGCAGCCGGGGATGATCGTGATCAAGCCGATCCGGCACGGGGGCGTCCGCATCACCCGCTCGGAGGACGGGGACGATGGGCCGGACCGGCGGACGAGGGGGAGGTGCGGGGCGTGCGGCGGGAGGCGAGCATCCTGCACCTGGACCTCGACGCGTTCTTCGCCGCCGTCGAGCAGCGCGACAAGCCCTCGCTGCGCGGCCGGCCCGTGGTGGTCGGGGGCGTGGGCGGCCGGGGCGTGGTGGCGACGGCGTCCTACGAGGCGCGCGCCTACGGCGCCCGCTCGGCGATGTCGACGGCCGAGGCGCGCCGCCGGTGCCCGGCGGGCACGGCGTTCCTCGGCGGCCGGTTCCCCGCCTACCGCCGCACCTCCGACGTCGTCATGGAGCTGCTGCGCGAGCTGTCCCCGCTGGTCGAGCCCGCCTCCCTCGACGAGGCATACGTCGACCTGGCAGCCGGCCCCGCCGGCTCCGACCTGTCGGTGGCGGGGGTGACCGCGCTCGGCGCCCGGCTCAAGGAGCGGATCGCCGCGGCCACCGGCGGGGTGTCCGGTTCGGTCGGGATCGGGTCGTCGAAGCTCATGGCGAAGATCGCCTCCGACCTGGACAAGCCCGACGGGCTCGTCGTCGTCCCGCCCGGGTCGGAGCTCGACGTCCTGCACCCGCTGCCGGTGACCCGGCTGGGCGGCGTGGGCCCCGCGACGGCCGAGCGGCTGCACCAGGTCGGCGTGCGCACGGTGGGCGACCTCGCGGCCAGGTCGCTGACCGACCTGGTGACCCTCGCCGGCCGCGCGCACGGCTCGGGGCTGTACGCGCTGGCCCGCGCGGAGGACGACCGGCCGGTGGTGGCCGAGCGCGAGGCGAAGTCCGTCTCCCAGGAGGAGACCTTCGAGCGCGACCTCACCGACCTGACCGTCCTCGGCCGGGAGATCGACGCGATGGCCGGGCGGGTGGCGGGGCGGCTGCGCGGGTCGCAGTACTCGGGGCGGACGGTGACCCTCAAGCTGCGCCGCTACGACTTCACCACCCTCACCCGCTCGCAGACGCTGCCGCAGCCCACCGACGACGCCCGGGTGATCGCCTCGATCGCCCGGCGGCTGCTCACCGAGGCCGGCACCCAGGGCGGGCTTCGGCTGCTCGGCGTGGGCGTCTCCGGGCTCTCCCTCTACGCGCAGGGCGACCTGTTCGCCGCCGACGACGAGCCGGTCGCCGAGGACCCCGCGACGCCCGACGAGGCGGAGGAGCCGGCGGCGCTGCCGCCGACCGAGGTCCGCTGGTGGCCGGGGCAGGACGTGCGGCACGACGAGCTGGGGTCCGGCTGGGTGTGGGGCCGGGGGCTGGGGCGGGTGACGGTCCGCTTCGAGGGCCCGCGCACCGCCCCGGGACCGGTGCGTACGCTGCGCGCCGACGACCCCGCCCTGCACCCCGCCGATCCGCCGGACTGGCGATCGGCGACGATCGACCCCGTGGAGGCGACCGGTGGCTGAGCAGAGCGTGTGGGTGCGGATGACCCAGGAGGACCCCGGCCACTCGGCGGCCTACGTCCGGCGGTTCCGGGACCTCGCCGCCCAGGGCTTCGACCTCGGCGGGGAGGCCCGCCTGGTGGACGCCATGCTGCCCCGGGGCTCGCGGGTGCTCGACGCCGGCTGCGGTCCGGGCCGGGTCGGCGGCTGGCTGGCCGCGCTCGGGCACGACGTCGTCGGGGTGGACGTCGACCCGGTGCTCATCGCCGCCGCCGAGGAGGACCACCCCGGTCCGCGGTGGCTGGTCGGCGACCTCGCCGAGCTGGACCTGCCGGCGCTGGGCATCCCCGAGCCGTTCGACGCGATCGTCTGCGCCGGCAACGTGATGGCGTTCCTGGCGCCGAGCACGCGGGTCGCCGTGCTGCGGGGGATGCGGGCGCACGTCGCCGACGACGGCCGGGCGGCGATCGGGTTCGGCGCCGGCCGGGGCTACGAGTTCGACCAGTTCCTGGCCGACGCGCGCTCCGCCGGGTGGACGCCGGACCTGCTGCTGTCCACGTGGGACCTGCGGCCGTTCACGCCGGGGTCGGACTTCCTGGTCGCCGTCCTCCGCCCGGCCTGAGCGCCGGCCGCGGTCAGCGCGGGCGCCACGCGGGGACGTCGACGAACGCGGCCGGGAACCGCCACGGCGGGGAGCCCGGCGGCGCCACGAGCGTGACCGCGCCCTCGGGCGAGGGCAGGGACAGCAGGTGCGGCGCGGGGTCGTCCGGACCCCGGCCGACCTCCGCCCGCACCGGGGCCGCGAGCAGCCAGTGCGCCGTCCGCGCCAGCGAGAGCTCGCCGTGCCAGCCGCCGCCCTCCGCGCGCTGCCGCACCAGCGCGGCCAGCACGGTGGCGGCGGCGAGGTGGCCGGTGGCGTGGTCCAGGGCCTGCGCGGGGAGGACGCCGGGCTCTCCCGCGGTGCCGCAGCGGACGGCGATCCCCGTCGCGGCCTGCACCAGCGAGTCGAAGCCGCGGCGCCCGCCCCACGGGCCGGCGGTCCCCCACGCCGAGAGGCTGACGACGACCAGGTGCGGGTGCCGCTCGGCCAGCGCGGCGGGGTCCAGCCCGTACGGCGCGAGCGCCCCGGGCCGGTACCCCTGGACGACGACGTCGGCGGCGGCCAGCAGCTCCTCCGCCGTCCGCCGGTCGGCGGGAACCGCCAGGTCGAGCCGGGCGTGCCGCTTGCCCGGCCCGGTGTCGACCAGCTGGCCCGGGTCCTCGGGCAGGCGGGGGCTGTCGAGGCGCAGGACGTCGGCCCCGTGCGAGGTCAGCGTGCGGGTGGCGACCGGCCCGGCGATGACCCGGGTGAGGTCCAGGACCCGCAGGCCGGCGGGCGAGGTCGCGCGCGCCGGGCCGTCCGCCGTCCGGCGGAGGGCGACCAGCGGCGCGGCGGCGACGGCCCGCCCCGGCTCGGCGGCCGCCCACCGCTCCGGCGTCCGGACGGCGGCCGCGGCGCCCCCGGCCGCCACGACGGCCGCGTCCCGCTCCTCGGCCGCCCAGCTCCGCCCCCCCGCCCCCACCCCGGGGGAACCCCCCTCCGCCGCGCCGGCCCCCACCGCCGACTGCGCACTGGTCTCCTCCGCCGCGGCGGCGATCTGGGCCGAGGAGGCGCTCAACTCCTCCGAGCCCGCCGCCACCGCGGCCGCCGACGCCGTGACCTCGGTGAGCACCGCCCGCACGCCGT